>CAZYZU010000027.1:0-11476 GCA_964652065.1 uncultured Muribaculaceae bacterium | reverse complement strand
CCATACTAAATTAATAATATGGCTATGTATTCCCTTTCGGGCATAAAAAAAGAACCACTATTTGTCTATTGGCTCAATTATGTTATATGTTTATTTTTTTAAAATTTTAATGTTCTTATATATTAATTCATCTATAACTTCTGTTGGAGTTCTTTCTTGAATAAGTTTATTTCTTAAATAATTTAAGGACTTAATAATTAACTTTAATTCATTATCATATATTTTTATTTTTACTTTTTTATTAAATAACATTTTTAATGCCTCCTTATATTAAAATTCTAATATAGTTTATTAAAAATAACAATTATACAAATTAAAAAGAACTGATATATGACCCAGTTCTTAATTTTTATCATAAATTCAACTAGTCTCCCCATACCACTAGACCTGGTATGGGTAAACATATTCTCCTCAGACAACCTACCATATTTCTTTTATACTTTTTTCAAAAATAATGGGTTTTTCATTCAAAAATAGATGTTTTTTTGATACTCACTGAATAGTTGTTTTTCCCTTATTTTACAAGGGTTTAACGTAGTTTCAGAACGCATACACATTCAACATGATAAGTATTAGGAAACATATCAAATGGTTTTATATAACTTATTTCATATATGTCTGATAGTAAATTAATGTCTCTTGCTAATGTTACTGGATCACATGAGACGTAAATTATATTATTTGGTTTTAATTTTTTTAATGTTTCTACTACATTTTTATGTAGACCACTTCTTGGAGGATCTAATATTACTGTATCTATATTATCATTTATATTATTAATTTTTTCTTCTACTTTTCCTTTAATAAATGTAATGTTATTTACTTTATTTAGTTTCTTATTATAATTTGCGTCTTTAATCGCATCACTTACTACTTCTATACCTACTACTTTGTTAACTAAATCAGCTACATATATACCAATTGTTCCTGTACCACAATATAAATCTAATACACTTTTTGAATTAAGTTCTTCTATTATACTTCTTACTTCATCATATAACTTTTCTGTAATATATTTATTTACTTGAAAGAAAGAATTTTTACTTACTTTATATTTCTTATTACCTATCATTGATATGATATAATTTTTTTCTGTTATTACTTTATTATTAATAATTAAAACATCAACTTTATCAATTAGATCATTATAATTATTTACATTACCATCTATACTTAACATAATTTCTTCTGTTATATTACCTAATTTAATAGTTATTTTTGTAATACTATTTTCTTTTATTATAAATTCTTTTAAAACTGTTATTAGATCATTAATTTTATCATCTAAAAGTAAACATTTATCTATATCAATTATTTCATTGGTTTTTTCTTTAAAAAATCCTAATTTATTATTTTTTATATGAAGTGTGACTTTATTTCGATAATTGAAACTTTTATCAAAACAAATGTCTTTTATTAATGGTTTTTGTTTTGTGAACTTAGTAATTATTTCTCTAACTTTTTCTTCTTTAAATTTTTCTTGTTCAATATCTTTTAAATGACTAATATTACATCCACCACAAATATTATAATATTTACATTTTGGTTTTACTCTATTAATACTTTCTTTTAAATATTCTTTTACTTCTGCTTCTGATATTTTTTTTGTCTCTTTAGTTATATTAATTAAAACGTCTTCGTCTTTTAAAGCATTTTCAACAAAACATATTTTATTATTTATTCTTGTTATTCCTCTACCATAATGATCTAGTTTTTCTATTTTCATAAAGTCACTTCCTTTCATTATTATAGCATACTTCCGATAAATTTTATCATAATAAATATAGGTGATTAGATGAAGATAGTTGATAATGTAAAGAAGTGTTTTGGTCCAAGTAAAGATTATATTTATAAAGAAATTAAAGTTGGTAGAAAAGTCATTTACTTTATTTTTACTGAGGTTTTATGTAATGGTTCTGATATAAATGATTTTATTTTAAAAAGATTTACTCGTCTTAATAAAAATGATTTAGATAATATAATTAATTTATTACCTGATAATAATATTAAAGAAATTAAAGAAAATGAAATTACTGAGTTTGTTAATAAAGGTTTTATTGTATGTATCGTTAATAATGATATTTACGCGATTGAGGTTAAAAAAACTCTTGAAAGAGGAATTAATACAATTGAAAGTGAATTGTCTATTAATGGTCCAAAAGATTCATTTTCAGAGAACTTTAATACTAATCTTGGTCTTATTAGAAGAAGAATTAAATCTAGTGATTTATGGTGGGAAGAAGTTAATTTAGGAAGAAGTAGTAAAACTAAGATTGGGCTTTTATATATGAAAGATATTGTAGAAGACGATACTGTTAAAAAAGTATTAGCTAAACTTAATAAAATAGATATTGATGGTATTATTGATTCTTCTTATTTAAAAGATATTTTAGAAGATAATAACAATAGTTTTTTTCCTACTATTATGTCTACTGAAAGGCCTGATAAGGTATCAATGAGCTTACTTGAAGGAAAAGTTGTCCTTCTTGTAGATATGTCTTCTTATGCATTAATTTTACCTAATTTCTTTATAGATTTTTTTCATACAGTTGATGATTATTATCAAAAATCAATTAATACTACTTTTGTAAGATTAATTAGAATGATTTCTTTTTTTATAGCGATATTTCTTCCTGCTTTTTATATTGCTGTTACAACATATAATCAAGATTCTATTCCAATGTCTTTATTACTTTTACTTAAAGCTCAACGAGTCTCAGTTCCCTTCCCTGCAGTTATTGAAGCATTTTTTATGATAATATCTTTTGAAATACTTAGAGAAAGTGATCTTAGAATGAGTTCTACTACTGGCAGTGCTATTTCTATACTTGGTGGTTTAATATTAGGTGATGCAGCTGTTAATGCCGGAATAATGTCTCCTATTATGATTATTATTATTGCTTTATCTTCTATAGCAGGATTTGTATTTTCTTCAATTGAACTTGTTAACGCAATTAGAATGTATCGTATAATATTTCTGTTACTTGCTTGCTTTTTAGGTATTTATGGGATTTATATTGGAGGTGTATATCTACTATATAAATTAATTACTTTAACATCTCTAGATAAACCATATTTATCCCCATTTTCTCCATTTATAAAAAAAGAACAAAGTGATGCAATCTTTAAAAGTAAAAATAGTAGTATTAAATATCGAAATCCGCTTTTAACAAAAAATAAAGTAAGGGGGAAATATAAATGAAAAAGATAATTTTCTTTATTGTTTTAATTTGTTTAATATTTGGAACTAACAATTACCAAGAATTAAATAATATCGCAATAATTACTAATATTGGTATTAGTAATACTGATAATTATAAAGTTATATTTCAAGAAGTAATTCCTATTAAAGCTGATAATAAAATAGAAAAGAAATATAAATATTATAAGGCAAATGGGAACACTTTAAATGATGCTTTAAAAAAGATAGATGAAATCATTTCTAAAGATGTTTATCTTGATCATTTAGAAAATATTATTATTCAAGATAATTCTAAAAAAATAATTTCTTCTTTTGATAATTATTTTAAAGAAGATTTAGATAATTTTAATATAGTTTTAACTCCTAATAATATAGATTATATAATTAAATATAATAATAATTCTAATTATATTAATTCTTTAATTAAAAACAAGACTACTTATCGTGATATAAAGAAAAGTTTAATTGAAAAGAAAAATATTAAAATACCTGTAGTTAGACTTAATAATAAGAATCTTTCTTTTTATAAATATGAGAATTTAGGTGATATTAATGATTAAAAAAGATATTTCAATGATTGCGTTAATATTTTTTATAACAAGATGTTTTTTCAATTTATATACTATTAATAATTTATATAGTTTTATTTTAATAGCTTTTTTGCTTTTAGTAATAATTATTATAATGAAACAAATTAAAACTGATTTTTTTAAATCAAAGATATTTACATATATTTATTTAATCTCTTTAATTCTTATTTTTGTTATTATTTTATCTAATACAACTTTATTTATAAATAATAATTATTTTAAATATAATAATTTATTTGTAATAGTTATCTCATTACTTGTTATTACCTATTTTTTAGGAAAAGGTACTATTAAAACAATTGGTTCTATTAGTGAAATATTTTCTATCTTTTTTATTATTATATCAATTATTATTTATATGGGTTTAATATCATTAGTTAGATTAAATAATTATACTGATTTTGTTAAAATAAATAATTTTAATATAAGTTTACTTCCTTTTCTTTTAGTTATAGTTGTTTTCTACTTAAAGAACAAAAATATTATTACTGGTTATTTCCTAGGCATTATATCTACATTTATTGATACATTTTTACTTATTGGATGTTTGGGTACAAGTTTAATAAAAACATATAAATTTCCTGGTATATCAATATTAAAATCTCTTAATTTTTTTAATTTTATTAATCATTTAGATAAATTATTTTCATTTATTTATCTATTTGAATATACAATTACTTTAGCTTTAATATTCTATATAATTAAAGACATAATAAAAAAGCTAAAAAATTAGCTTTCCATTGTATTACACGTATATCCCATTGATTCATAGAACCCTTTTTGTCCATTGAGTTCTTGAAAATAGTTTTTTAACTCTGTTGATTGAGGATTATTATTTATAGTATCATTATCAATAGTTACAGTTGATAATGTGTCACTTTCAACTATATTTATATTTGAAAATGCTTTAAATGCATTGAATTCATTTATTGCTGATACTGTATTTGTTTGATCTGTTTCTGTAACAGTAGACGGATCAGTTATTTTTTGATAATTAATTATATTGCTTTCGATATAATTATTTCTGTACTTTGTTTTACTAGTTACTATATATAATTCGTTTGAAAAAGTCTTCTGACAACTTAAAATTGTTAATTTGTCTAGTTTTATATTTTCTTTTACCGTTTCTTCTTTAGGAAGGCAATTTCTAAGTACTGGAGGTATTATTATAAAAAGCAATAGTATAAAAATACAAAGTATCACTAAGATTGGGCTTCTTTCTTTTTTCATATTTCCTCCTATAAAACTTCAACATCTTCACTAATTTTTTTGTTTGTTAGTACACTACCAATAAATCTTCTTAAATAATATACAAAGAATAATAATGGAATAAGTGGAGTTGCCATAATTCCATAATAAAATAATTCATTTCCTTTTACAAAGCCTTTTGCTTTAAGTTCTCCAGTAAATGACGCTGCAAAAGCTATAACTATTGCTAAAAGAGTTAAAGTAATTAATATTGAAACTAATGATGAATAATAATTCATTATTTTAGTATTATTTTCTTTTTCTTTATTCTTTTTAGAATATATATATAAGCCTATTCCAACTACAAAAACGATTATAAGTACTGGTATAAAGATCCAAACAAAAAGTTTTAGCAGAAAAGAAAAACTATAATTAATTATTCCCATATATTATCACCTATTATAAATATAACACTATTTAAGTGGTTTTTCAATTTATTTATTCTTTCTTTTTTTATAAAAAACTTTAAAATCTACAAAGACAATAACAATACCCAATACCATTATAAAATAACCAGTAAATGGAATTTCCCCATTAGTAAATTTTGTAGGATTATCTTTATTACAGTATATTGTTAAGTCATCTTCTACTGTAATACTTTTATCAGTTACAGTCATTACCCCATTATATAATTTTTTATTTATACGATAATCTAAGTATAATGTATTAACATCCTTATTTTTTGATATCTGATGAATGTTTGCCTTTACAACAACTGCTTTTTGATTGTAGATATATTTATTGACTTGAAATATTGTTCCGTAGATTATATTTAATATTGCAACTGTTAAAATAATTACAAAATAAATCATATTGTTTTTCTTTTTTTTCATAATCAAGACTCCTTATTCTATTATAATTTATCATAAATTTATTAAAATATACAGTCTTTAATTATTTAATTCAAAAATTGATGTAAAGTAAAAAACATACCAAAGTATGTTTTATTCTCCATCTTCACACGTCACTCCATATTTTTTAGCAAAAGTTTTCCAATCTGATAATTTTATTTTTCCATTTGTAACTGTTACGTTGTCTTCTGTTCCTTCTATATCCATTAATTTATTGATATCTATTTTTCCATAATTTATATTCACTTTATTTGTAACTGTTGTTTTTTCTCGTGTTACTACACTATCATAATAGTCAAGTTCATTTTGTTGAGCATACGAATCTTTATAAGCTTTTTCGTATTGATCTAAAACGTTTGGTGAGGTACTTGTTACTTTTTCAGTTGACTTAAATATTTCTAAATTTTGGTCATCATTATAATATATTTTATAATTTACATCTACTGTTGTTGAAGAATCTCCTGTATCTAAATCTCTTGTACATGATATATATTTTAATCCAGAAGTTTTATATTGTGAATTATTTATTACGTTTGTACTTTTATCAATATTAATATTTGCTGTACATCCTGATATGAATAATACTAATAATAAAATTATTATTAAATTAGCTGTTTTTTTTCTCATTACTATCATCCTCTTGAATCATTTTTAATATCTTTCTTTGATTTTTTTCTATTTGTTCTAGGTGATCATGAAGTGATTCTAATATTAACTCACTTTTTAGATCGGTACGATAATCATTTTGATTTCTTAAACTGTCTTTTTGAGATTGTCTATTTTGACTCATCATGATTATTGGTGCCTGAAGTGCAGCTAGACATGATAAAACTAAATTTAATAAAATGAATGGGTATGGATCTATTTCTTTACCATTGGCTAGAACAAAGCTATTTAAAACTATCCAACCTAATAGGAATAAAATAAATAAAATTATAAATGACCAACTTCCGGCTACTTCACTAATTTTATCAGCTACTCTATCTCCTCTTGTCATTTTTGTTTCTTCTTGTTTATCTACATCAATAGAAATTGGTTGATCTATTAATAAATCTAATAATTCTTCTTCATCTTGTTCTTGTAAATCAGTATTTAATAACATTTTTACAATTTCTTTTTTTGTTTTTCTTTTTTCCATATTATTACTCCTTATTTATAATTAACTATTTTTAATTATATCATATTTGATTCAAAAATTCATTAATTACACTGTAAATATGTTCTGTAGTTGCGATATTATTTCCTTTAATAAAATCATTAATATATTTGCTTGTTTTTTTTATATTTGAAGAAATCATTTCACTATCATTAGTTGTAATGACTAAAGTGTTTTTATTGTTTGCTGTTTTTTCTAAAATTATTGGTTCTAATAAAATACTTTTTTTAATAGAAAAATCTTTTGTTTTTAGCGATTTTAATATTATTTTTTGTTCAATAGCAACACCATTATAATCAGACATAACAGCTATATTTTTATCATTTATTTCAATATTTTGATAAATATATTTTATTATTTTATAGCAATCATTTAAATAATTTTCTTTTTTATAACTAATTACTATTACTAAATTATTTGTCTTTTTAGCAAGTTGATTATAAACACTATCATTCTCAATCTTATCTGGTATATAAATTATAATATTATCTAAAGATATTTCTTTTTTTGGATAATAAATTTTAACTGGTTTTAAATCGTCATTTAGTAATATTTCATATTTTGAAATATTCTCTCTTGAGATGCTTGGATGAATAATATCATGCAAAGATCTATATAATTTATAGCTAAATTTATTTTTCATTTTATCACCTAGTTAATTTTAACATAGAAAAAGAAAGCTATTTTAACTTTCTTTCAAACTTTACATAATAATTTACACTAATCTTTAAAAAATGAAATAATTCCTTTTTTTCTAAATAAGGTGGCAATATTCTCATTACCAGTTATTGCACTGAATATTGTATTAGATAAATCATGTGTATTACCATATTTTACTTTATACTTTGTTGCTGGTACTTTACTATCAATTACAACTAATGGTATTTCTTTAGAATAATCTAGATATACTTTTTTATCTACTCCAACTATATAATCTTTATATAATCCATATAATGATGAGATAAATAGATTGTATTCATTTTGATCACAATATTTATAAATTTCATTAATTTCATCATCTATTTTCATTAAGAAGTCTTTAATTGTTCCAATTTCTTTATATATACCTATATCATAATCAAAAATTATATAATGGTAATTACTGTCTATAATTTTTGTAACATCTACTTCTTTATTATTAATATCAGCAAAATCAATATTAGGAGACTTCTCATCTTTTAAACCACATAAACCGTATGTAATTGCTGGTATCCTATCTTCTGTTGTTAAAATTAAACATTTTAAATGGTTATCTTCTAATGATTTTGAAAAATACTCTGTTGGTGGTATTTCATCATATATATTTATTGCATAAGAATAACCTTTCATTGGAAATAATGTATATAGCTTTATATTTGTTATTTTACCAATAAATTCATTACAGTCAACATCTTCATAGTTTAAAAATAATGATATATCATTTGTTTGCAATTTAAACCCTTCATGCATAAAGAAACCATCTAATTCTCTAGGAATTGTTTGTACTGTTTTAGAATAATTTATTTTTCTAATATAGTCAGGCCATTTTTCACCAATTTGTTTATTTATCAATTGGTAGTATTCATCACTATTTATTTTTCTTTCTCCTACTACAGTACCAATTTCCACCTGTTTTAATAAAGTTATCTTGTCTTCTAACTGTTTTATTAATTTTAAAATATTATCATATTCAATACAATCTTTTTGTCTTAATACAATATGAATAAAAATTGGAAAATTCCCCTTTGGTCTTAATACATTAACTATTTTTATTACTTGATTTACTACTTGTTCATTATCTAAAAAACAAAATAATTGAACTTTAGTATTATTATTGATTGCATCTGTTGCGATATTTATAATAGTTTCATTATTAGCGAAATTTGTATCACTTTCTAATCTTTGATAGGTTGGTAGCAAATTACTTCCTAAACTAAAATTTCTAAATCCATTATTATAATTGTAATTTTTATTTTCTAAATTTGTATACATGTAGTTACCCATTAACATGCTTAAATTTGGCATCATTTCATTAAATTTAATATCAAAAGAATCTTTTGAGGCAACGCCTAGGCCATTAATTAAATATAATATCGTTTTTGTAGTATTATTCATATATTTTCACCTCTAATCATTTAGAAATTCATAACTTCTTGTAATTAATTTAGCATTCTTACTGTTGATTATTTCCACACTACCTTTAGTTTGTGATGTATTTAATAAATTATTATCAGTTAATTGTCTTTTAACCTCATTTGCAACTCCTTGGCAACCATCTAAAAGATCAACATTTGTCATTATTCTTCTAATTTCTTTTTTTATTAATGAATAATGTGTACATCCTAGTACGATTGAATCTATTTCTTGATAATCCTTTAAAATGTTAGTTAGCAATTTATTTATTTCTTCAGTATTTTTCTTTTCAACTAAATTAGCAAGATTTTCTCCTGATACAAGATTTATTGTTTGATCCTTATGTTTATTATCACTTATTAATTCTTTTACTCGTTTTGATTTAATTGTATAAGGTGTTGCTAAAACCAAAATATTTTTATGATTACTATCAGTAGCAACTTTAATTGCAGGAACACACCCTACAAAAATTGTTTGTGGGTATTTTAATCTTAATTTTTTTAAACATGACGTTGTTGCCGTATTACATGCAATAACTATTAATTTACACTTGTTTTTTAATAAATAATCAACTATATTACAAGATATTTCAAATATCTCTTCTTCTTTCTTTTCTCCATATGGATTATTAATACTATCTTCATAAAATAAGTAATCTTCATTTGGTAATTTGTTTATTAATTCTTTTAATATAGATAATCCACCTAATCCAGAATCAAATAATCCAATTTTATTTTTCATTATTATCACCATATTAATTATAACACAAAATTATAATTTTAATCTTTAATAATCAGTATTTATTAATATATTATTTTTTACACAATAGTTGCTAGAATTGTAACTATAATTTATTGATATTTTTTTTTCATAACTAAGACCATAATACCTTTTTAAATAATAATCACTCTGTGTAACTTCGTTATCTCTAATTATTCTTTGTTTATAATTACAATTAGGGATTACTATATATATTTTTTCTTGATTTTTTTGTTCTAATATACTCTTTTTTATTTTCATTACTGTTTTATAATAATTTTTATATACATTATTAAGATTAATAAAGAAATAAAAATCAAATACAATTACAATTACTATACTTAATAACTTTAATATATTTTTCTTTGATATAAAGTAAGTTACTATATAATTACAAACTACTGTCATAAAAAACAATATAAATAGTGCAGTTCTAGATGTATAATATGGAGAAAACAATAGTATCAAAAGTGTAATTATTGTTCCAATACATAGTACTATGTTTATTTTTATAACTTTTTCTATTTTCTTTTTTTTAATTAAATTATATATAATAAAAGTAACTAATAATAATAAAAATATATAAATGAATACTTTGTTTTCATTGAAAAATATTTTTATTAATTTATACAATCTATTTGTTGCATTTCCATTATTATAAAAATATATGTTTTTAAAATAAAATTTTTTTCTTGCTACAGAAGATGGCGAAAACAGTAAATATACATATCCTGCTAAATAGATAAAGAAAGCTATTATTTCTTTTTTATAATCAATTAATTTTCTTTTATTATTTATTTTATCCCATATTATTGCGGCTAACATTAATAATATTATATATATACCAATATTTTCTAATGCTAATCCTGATATAATAGCTAAAAGTAAATATGCAAAATAATATATTTTATTTTTAAAATTAGTTTTTTTATTAAAAAATATGTTATAAAAAGGAATAAGAAAAAGTAAATTAAAACATACACCATACAAGTGATTGCAAGCTCCGGCCATCCAAAAAAAATTTTCATACATTGCAGGGAATAAATAGAATATAGCTGCAATTGATAATAAAAACGAAATTATAAAAGATGTCTTTTTTAACTTTGATTTACTAAATGAATAATAATATATTAAATATAAAAATAATATTATCATTCCCGAATTAATAATATTGAAAACAATTTTTGGAAATCTTCCTATTAAATAGGCTATTGTTTCCCCACTTCTTACACTCCAAGAAATAGCATCATTAATATAATGTTTAAAAAATAAATCTGGTGCATTTAATTTATAATCATCGATTCCCATTATTGGTATATTATTTAATAACAATAAAAAAATTATAAAAAGTATAATAATTAATATTTTGTTTTTATGTTTTAATATTTTTTTCATAATATCATATCCTTTTATTAATTATAACATAAAACTAACTATTTCTAGTTAGCTCTTTTATTTTATTAATATGGTGTCCTCAGGGAGATTTGAACTCCCGACCTATCGCTTAGGAGGCGATTGCTCTATCCAGCTGAGCTATGAGAACATTTGATACTACTTG
>CAZYZU010000026.1:0-12045 GCA_964652065.1 uncultured Muribaculaceae bacterium | reverse complement strand
GCGACTACTCTAAATGAATATCGTAAATATATTGAAAAAGATGGTGCACTAGAACGTCGTTTTCAAAAAATTAAAGTAAGCGAACCTACTGTTTTAGATACTATTACAATACTTCGTGGTTTAAAAGAAAAGTTTGAAATTCATCATGGAGTAACAATTAAAGATAAAGCTATTATTTCAGCAGCAACTTTATCCAATAGATATATAACAGATAGATTTTTACCAGATAAAGCAATTGATTTGATAGATGAAGCTTGTGCTACTATTAGAGTTCAAATGGATTCTGTTCCTACTAGTCTTGATACATTAACTCGTAAGATTATGAGATTACAAATAGAAAAAGAAGCTATCAAAAAAGAAAAAGATGAATTATCTATTAAAAGACGAGAAGAAATTAATGAATCTTTAGATAAATTAAAAACTAAAGAAAAAGAATTAACTGATAGTTGGAATAGAGAAAAAAATATTAATAAAGATATTAATTCAATTAAAGAGAAAATTGAAAAAGCAAAATTTGATTTGGAACAGGCAGAAAATGAATATGATTTAGAAAATGCTGCTATACTTCGTCATGGTACAATTCCTAAACTTGAAAAGAAATTAGAGTCTTTAAGAAAGACTAGTGAAAATAAACTTTTAAGTGATATTGTTACAAGTGATGATATCGCTTGTGTTATTGCAAAATGGACTAATATTCCAATAAATAAATTAATGAGTAGTGAAAAGGAAAAACTTCTTCATTTGGAAGACAATATGAAAAAAAGAGTTATGGGACAAGATGAAGCTATTAAACTAGTTAGTGAAGCTATTTTAAAGAGCCGTAGTGGTATAAAAGATCCTAATAGACCAATTGGTTCATTCTTGTTTTTAGGTCCTACAGGAGTAGGTAAAACTGAGATTGCTAGAACACTTGCATATGAGTTGTTTGATGATAGTCATCATATGATACGAATTGATATGAGTGAATATATGGAAAAATTTAGTGTATCGCGTTTAATTGGTTCTCCTCCAGGATATGTTGGATATGAAGAGGGTGGACAATTAACTGAGGCTGTTCGTCGTAATCCTTATAGTATAGTTTTATTTGATGAAGTTGAAAAAGCTCATCCAGAGGTATTAAATCTTTTATTACAAATACTTGATGATGGACGTGTAACTGATTCTAATGGACGTACAGTAGACTTTAAAAACACTATTATAATTATGACTTCTAATATTGGAAGTGAGCATATTCTAGAAGGCCATACTGATTTAGTTACAAAAGAATTAACTAATTATTTTAGGCCTGAGTTTGTTAACAGAATTGATGAAGTAATTGTATTTAATGCACTTGATAAAAATTCTATTTCTAAGATACTTGATAAGATTATTAGTGAAATAGAAGAACGAATAAAAAATATTAATATTCATATAAGTTTAACCGATTCTGCTCGTAAGCATTTAATTGATGAGGGATTTGATATTAATTTTGGAGCAAGACCATTGAAGAGAGTAGTAAGTCATATTATTGAGGCAAAACTTGCTAAAATGATTATAAATAATGAAATTAAGGCTAATAGTAATATAATTATTGATTATAATGATAACGATTTTATTTTAAAAGAGGATTAATTCCTCTTTTTTTGTTTTGTTGTTGTTTAATTAATTTTTTTATGTTAATATATAGATAATAAAATAATAGGTGGTGTGTGTGATGGAGATTAAAAAGGGAATATCTCAAATGTCGGAATATCCAAATGTACAAATTAATTATGTTGTACCAAAGACAGGTAATATGTATTATGTTTTAAAGGATGGAGTGTTAGATAATGGATGTGTTATCGCAACGCTTGATCCTAAACATGCAATAGATGAAGCAAATGTTTGTAAAAGTGTTGGGGTTTTTTCTGTTGATGGAGATATTTTAATTGATTTTGATAAAACTGATATAAAGAAAGTTACTAATGATTTAGTATTAGCTGTTAGCTCTAAACCATCTACTAATGAAGTGTTAAATGCACTTACAAAAAAAGATGATAATATTAGTAGATCTTTAATTGATGATAATGTTATAATTATAACTGATAAATTAAAAGAAGAGATGGGTCCAAATGGGGAAATAATTTTCTCTGATCCATATAATGAGGCTAATGTTTATGCTCTTGATAGTTATAATAATAAGGTTGGTCTTGATTGTAGTTTTATTGGAAAAAATGAAAAAGGATTATATTTTCATATAAATGATATTAATGCTACTTCTAAATTTATAACTGTAAGTGAATTTAGTGAAAATCAAGAACAAATAACTGAACCAGAAGAAAATGTTGCAGTAAATAATGAATCTTTAAATGAAGAAAAAGAATCATTACCTGAAAATAATGAGGAAACTCCTGATACATCAGTTTCAACAGATAATAATTTGGAAGAGTCAAATAATGTTTCAGAAGAAAATGGCAAAGAAGAAGTAGATCAAGAAGAAAATAAAAATGAAGATAGAGAAAATGTTGAAACAACAGATGTTAATAATGTTGAAGATGTTGATAAAGATATTGATGAAGAAGAAAGTGAATTAAAATTAGACATTAACCAAAATATTTTAGATGGATTTAAAACTGAAGAATCTGAAGAAGAAGTAGATGAAATAACACCGGAAGAAATAAAAGAAGAAATGGAAGAATTTAATTCTGATAAGACGGATGTAGAAGATACTGATATGGATGATGAATCTATTGAACAATCCAATGATACTGATAGCGAAGATTCTATAGGTAATGATGATTTGGATGAGGAATCTGAACAGTCAGATGATGATAATTCTACAATCAAATTTGATAATAATTATGAAAATGAAGATAGAGAAAATGAAGTTTTAGATAATGCAATTGATGTTATAAAAAGTATGATTGAAGAAACTAAGAAATTAAAAAATAGGATTGAAGAATTAGAAGAAAAATTAGATGAACAACAAAAGATAATAGATGATCAAGAAGGCAAGAAAGATGAACTTAATGATTTACTTGATCAAGCAAATGAAGTTTTAGAAAAAATAAAATAGGTTAAAATACCTTTTTTATTTTCTATAATAAATGTAGGTGAATTATTATGAAAGAATATAATGTTGATGAATTGGTTAATTCATTAGATTTTGAAAGCAATAGTTTAAATGATTGTGGTAATGGTTTATTTCTTACTAATTTTGAAATTCAAGTATTAGATAAGTATAAAATTAATTATAAAGATAGAAATAATTTAAAAGAAATATTGTTTTTAATAGAAGATATATTAAATGATGATAATGATTATGAAGAGTTAGAAAATATCTCAAAATCTATTGCTGAAAGAGATTATTATTTAAATAGTAATAAATAATTTTGTTATTCATATTATTAAGAAGTAGTTTTCTACTTCTTTTTTTGTCACAAAAAGAAAGGGTTTGAATATAATGGAATATGATAAGCTTCAAAATAAAGATAATTTAGAGAAAATATTATTGAAATATAATTTTGCAAAAGAAGTTTTAGAAACAGAACTTAAAATTTTATTAAAGGAATATGAATATATAAATAAATATAATCCTATTGAACACATTAAATCAAGAATGAAAACTAGTAATAGTGTTATAAATAAATTAAATAAAAAAGGATATAAACTAACTACTGAAAATATTTTATTGCATGTTCATGATATGATTGGAATAAGAATTGTTTGTTCTTTTCTTTCTGATGTATCAAATGTTGTTCAAGTAATTAAAAATTCTAAATTATTTAAAATAAAAGAAGAAAGGGATTATATATCTAATCCTAAAGATTCTGGATATCTTAGTTATCATATGATTGTTTTAGTTCCAATTCATTTACAAGAAAAAACAGAGTATATTGAAGCTGAAATACAAATCAGGACAATTGCTATGGATTTTTGGGCTAGTTTAGATCATAAATTAAGATATAAAATTGATCAAGAATTACCACCAGAAATAATAAAAGAAATATGTAATTTTTCTTTAGATATTAATGAATTAGATATAAAAATGGAAAAAATTAGAAAAAGTATTGATATTTATAAAAATAATTTGTTATAAAGTAAGTAAATATAGTCTTAAACGCTTGACTAAACATTTGAGGTTTGTTATATAATATAGTTAGTGGAAATGGAGTCATTAAAATGATAGATAAAAATAAAATTAATGAGATATTCATGCGATTAAAAAAAGTTGTTTATATTGAAAAAGATGAAAATGATAATATTATTTATCCAACTAATAAAGATTCTTTAAGACTTTATAAAGAAATTGTTCAATCATATGTAAAAAGTGGAAATGATCAATTTTACCATAAAAAAAATAAAGTTTGGTATCAAGTAACATCAGAGGCTATAGAAGATCCTGAAACAAAAATGGTTCATAAGCTAGAATTTTTTGAAGATATTACAAAAATTAAGGAAGCAGAAAGAAAATTAAAAATTGATGCTTTAACTAATTTAATTAATGATCGAAACGAATGCAATAAAATAATTAACGAATATATTGATGATGCGATAGAAAATCAAAGAGAATTTTCTATTGTTATGGCAGATTTAGATTATTTTAAATCAATTAATGATACATATGGTCATGCTTGTGGAGATTTTGTGTTAGGTAAAATTGGAACACTTCTTTTAAGTAATACAAAACAAGCTGATGATAAATTTGATTACAGAAATAATGATATTGTAACTAGAATAGGTGGAGATGAATTTTTAATTTTATTAAAAAATATTTCCTTGGATGCTACAAAAAATAAGGTGGAAGAATTAAGTAATGAAGTTTCAAATTTAAAAATTGAATATAATGGTGAGTTAATTCCTATTGATATGAGTTTTGGTTATTATCATGTTGATTGTAGTGATATGGATAAAAATATTAATCCAGAAGAAATAAGACAAAATATCAGTAAAAAAGCAGATGATTATTTGTATATAAATAAAAATAAAAAAAAGGAACGATTAGGATGGAAAAAAAGATAAAATACTGAAATTGTTCTTTTTTTTTGATATAATAGAAGTACTTAGGAAGTGATTAAATTGGTATATTTAGATTATTCGGCAACAACTCCAGTTAATGAGGATGTGTTAAATACATTTTTGGAAGTAAATAGGAAGTATATTGGTAATCCAAATTCTTTGCATAGATTAGGATTAGAAGCAAAACGATTGATTGATGCATCTACAAATCAAATTGCAACTATATTAGGTGTAAATGAAAAAGATATTATCTACACGAGTGGGGCAAGTGAAGCAAATAATACTGCAATTAAGGGAGTTTGTTTTAAATATAAAAATAGGGGAAAACATATTATTACGACTAAATTAGAACATTCATCTATTATTGCGCCTGTTTCTTATTTGCAAAACAATGGATATGATGTAGATTTTGTAAAACTAGATGATAATGGACAAGTTGATTTAGAGGACTTAAAAAGATTAATAAGAGATGATACTATTTTAGTTAGTGTAGCAAGTGTCAATAGTGAAGTTGGAGTTATACAACCAATTGAAGAAATTGCTAGAATATTAAAATCTTATCCTAAAATATATTTTCATAGTGATATGACTCAATCTATTGGTAAAATTGATATAAGTATTAAAGATATTGATTTAATAAGTTTTTCTGCGCAAAAAATATTTGGTATAAAGGGAATTGGTTGTTTAATAAAAAAAGATAATATTATTATTGAACCATTAATTCATGGCGGTAAGTCTACAACTATTTATAGAAGTGGAACGCCAGCTACAGCTTTGATTGCTTCTTTAGCAAAAACAATTAGATTAATATATAAGAATATAAACGAAAATTATAAGTATGTAAGTGAAATAAATAAATATTTAAAAAATAAATTGGATAATAAATATATTCATATTAATAGTAATGAATTTTGTAGTCCTTATATTTTAAATATAAGTATTAATGATATTAAACCTGAAACTATGCTTCATGCTTTAGAAGAGGAAGAAATATACATATCAACACAGACTGCTTGTTCTTCAAAATCTACGATATCTTCTGCTGTTTATGAAGTGACAAAAAATGAAAATTATGCAAAACATAGTATAAGAATCAGTTTAAGTTATTTAACTACTAAAGAAGAAATTGATTATTTTGTAAAAGTATTAAATCAAAAAATAATTGAATTGGAGAGTTTAAATGAAAGTCATTAAAATTACTGCTATATGGTGTAGTGGATGTTTAATTATGAATAAAGTTTGGAATAATGTTTTAAAAGAAAATAATATAGAAACTGTTTCTTTAGATATTGATATTGATGAAGATGAAGTTAATAAATATAATCCTGGTATTGTTTTACCTGTATTTATATTTTTTAAAAATGATAAAGAAATAAAAAGAGTAGTAGGAGAACACAGTGAAAAAGAAATGTTAACTATTATTAGTGAATTAGGTGATTAAATGAAAAAATATTTTAAAATAATTTTGTTGATTTTTATAGCTTTTTTCTCTTTTAATATAAATGTATCTGCAAAAGAAAAAGTAAAATTATATTTTTTTCATGGAGACGGATGTCCACATTGTGCTGAAGAAGAGATATTTCTTGAAAAGTTACAGAAAGATTATAAAGATTTAAAGATAATTAAGTACGAAGTATGGGAAAATAAAGATAATCAAGTTTTACTTAAAAGAGTAAAAGAACATATGGATATAAAAGCTAATGGGGTACCTGTTACTATTATTGGTGGAACTTCTATTGTAGGGTATGAGGAGTCTTTTAATGTTAAAATTAAAAGAATTGTATCATTTTATCTTGATAATAATACAAAATATATTGATAATGTTAAATTAATAAAAAATAAGAAAATAGATAATAAAAAAATTATAGATTATTTTGGAAATGTGGATGAAAAGACAGATGAATCTAGTACTATTAAATTACCTTTAATTGATAGTGTTAATATGAAAAATGTTTCAATTCCAACTGCTGCGGCAACTATAGGACTAGTTGATGGATTTAATCCTTGCGCAATGTGGGTATTGTTATTTTTGATAAGTATGTTACTTGGTATGAAAAACAGAAAAAGAATGTGGATTCTTGGAATATCTTTTTTAACAACATCTGCAATTATTTATATGGCGATAATGTTATCTTGGATAAATATTGTTGTTAATGTTTCTACATCAATAATTTTTAGAAATATAATAGCTGTAATTGCAATTATTGGTTCTTTTATAAATATGAAATCGTTTTTTAAAAGTAGTGATAGTGGTTGTGAAGTTGTTGATGCTAAAAAAAGAAAAAAGATATTTGCTGTAATAAAAAAATTTACTCATGAAAAAAGTTTTATTTTAGCTCTTCTTGGTATTATAGGACTTGCTATAAGTGTTAATGTCGTAGAACTTGCATGTTCAGCAGGACTTCCACTTATATTTACACAGATATTAGCAATAAATAAAATAACTGGATTTAATGCTTTTATTTATACTTTAATTTATATCATATTCTTTTTGATAGATGATATTGTAGTATTTACTATAGCTATGGTTACAACAAAAGTTACAGCTATTTCTACAAAATATAATAAATATTCTCATTTAATTGGTGGTATTTTAATGTTTATTATAGGTTTATTACTTCTTATTAAACCAGGGTGGTTAATGTTTAATTTTAAGTAAAAATATATCTAGTAATATTTATATATTTGTTATATAATAAAATAAGAATAATAGAGGGTGATAATATGGAAAATGAAAATAAAATAATTATTGTTGATACAACAGGTGAAGAAGAGGAAGTTGATTTAGTTACTTATTTAAATACAAGAGATAGTATGAATCAATATATTGTGTATTCTAAAAATGAAAAACAACCTAATGGGGATGTAGTTATTTATATTTCGAAATTAATTGAAGAGGATGGAAAAAAGAAAATAGTTGAAATAAAAGATGACAATGAATGGAAAAATGTTCAGATATTATTAAAAGAAATAGCAAATGCTTAAATGAAGGGTTGGTGATACTATGTATAATGATTTTGATTATGAAGAAGCTTTAAATCAAATTAAATCTTCATTATTTGATATATATGAAAGTCAAGAAATAATTGTTGGCAGTATAGAAAATGATGAAGAAAGAAATAAACATGTTCAAAAATATATTGAAACAAAAAATTTAGCAGTTAAACTTGTTGAAAACATTACAGCATTATATAGTAAACCGATAATGACTAATAAAGATATACTAAAAATAAGTGAGATACAACAAGCAGAGCCTGTTATTATAAAAAGTGTTGTTGATAATGGTGAAGAGATAGAAAAAAATGATACTATTTCAAATCAAGAAGTAATAGATAATAATGAAGAAAAAAATATAGAAGATAATGATTTTTCAGAAGAAGAATTTGATAGTGGTCAAAAAGAAGTAGAAGAAACGTCCTTAGAAGATGCTACTGTTATTGCAAATGAAGAAGATGATACTATTTCAAGTAAAGAGATAATAGATAGTAATGAAGAAAAAAATATAGAAGATAATGATTTTTCAGAAGAAGAATTTGATAGTGATCAAAAAGAAGTAGAAGAAACGTCCTTAGAAGATGGTGATGATACTTTTATTGTAAATGAAGATAAAGATAAGATATCTAATAAAGAATCTAATTATCCAAAATTTTATTTAGATAATAGAAATGGAAGTAAACCTAATTTTGCTTATGTTCCAGAAAAATTATATTTAAAAATTAAATCTAATGCTATTACATCATTTGATAATAATAAAATTTATAAGCAAGATACTGAAAAAAGAAGAGGAATAATTGTAAGAAATGATCAATTTATGAAATTATCTCTTTCTAGGCATAGGCAAGAAGGCGTTTTACATGAAGCTAAAGAATTTTGTATTGCTCAAGCTATTAAATCAAGAAAAAAATTACAAGAAGAAGCTTTAGAAAAAGGAAAAGTAAGTATAAATATTTAGAGGTAAAAATTATGAATGAAAAAATAAATAATTTAGAAAATTCAAATATTCCTGATGGTGATATACCTAGTTTAGAAGTAATTAGTGCTGATATAAATGGTGTTGTAGATCCTATTTCAATGGAATATAATTCATATCGTAATGATTTAAATAAAATTTATTTAGCTACTTCAGAAAATAATTCAATTGTATCTAAATTTGTTGTTAATGATAAAATTTGTAATCATGAAATAGTTATAAAGTATTCTAATGGAACAGTTTCAAAGGAAATGATGAAACAATTTAATTTTGATCAGAATTTTATTGATAATTTTTTATTTCCAATGATAGAAGATTATAATAAATATAATAAAATTTATGATGATAATGTTATTATTAATAGTGATACAACTGCTAAATTCAGTATTCATACAAAATCTAATGATAGTTTAGAAATTAATAATATTAGTGTTGATTTAGCTAGTAAATTAAGTGATATTGTTTTATTATCTGATACAGATAATCCTAATCTTACAGATGGTAAAACAGTAAAAAAACTATTTAATGAAAAAGGTATGGGGAATATTTTTGTCATTATTTTAGCAATAATTCTAATTGCTATAATTATAATAGGAACTGTTTTTTTTACAATTATGTCTAATTAATAGCGTCATTTTGATGCTTTTTTTTATTAATATGATATAATTTATTTATCGGGAGGTATATATGAAATTAGTTGTAGAAAATTTATCAAAAAAGTTTGGTACGAAAGAAGTTTTAAGAAATGTTTCTTTTTCTTTCGAAGAAAATAAGATATATGGGTTAATTGGAAGAAATGGGGCTGGAAAAACTACTTTTTTTAATTCTTTAAATAAAGATATTGATATAGATTCAGGAATGTTTTTTTTAGATGATGGTAAAAAAAGTGAATTTCTAAAGACAAATGATATTGGTTATGTAGTATCAACTCCAATAGTTCCAGAATTTTTAACTGCAAAAGAATTTTTGAAATTCTTTTTAGAAATCAATAAAGATAGACTTTCTGAAATAAAAGATTTAGATTATTATTTTGATTTAGTTAAAATAGATAAAGATGATCAGGATAAATTATTAAAGGATTATTCTCATGGTATGAAAAATAAGATGCAAATGCTTATAAATTTTATTTCAAATTCTAAAGTTTTATTACTTGATGAACCTTTAACTTCACTAGATATTGTTGTTCAAGATGAAATGAAAAAATTATTTAAAAAGATGAAGAAAGATCATATTATTATTTTTTCTACTCATATACTTGAACTTGCACTTGATTTATGCGATGAAATTGTTATTTTGAATAATCAGAAACTAGAATTAATAGAAAAGAAAAATTTAAATACAAAAGGATATAAAGATAAAATAATAAAAGCATTGAGGGATTCTAAAAATGATTAATTCATTAAAAATGTCATTTAAAATAGATTTTACTTATGCTATTAATTCGTTTATTTATTCATTAAAGAGAACTCCTATTTTAAAACATATTATTAAAGATAGTTTATATAACAAAGAAGGTTTCAAGATATTTGTTAGAATAATAGGTATAATTTGTTCATTACTAAGATTAGTAGTTTTTAAGTTCGCTTATTTTACAGTAATTTATTTTATAGCGAAGATTATAATGCCTAAAAGTATTGATAATTATTTTATTCATTTATTTTTTATTTTTTCTATTATTGGTATGTTTATTAACACAAATATATTAGGTACTGGTAAGAAAAAATATTTTTCTGTAATATTATTTAATATGGATGCTAAAAAATTCATGTTAAGTCATTTTTTGATGAATTCTATAATGACATTTATACTTAATTTTATTGGTTTATCATTTTTGTGTAATAAACTTAGTATTTCTTTATGGTGTGCTTTATTACTTAGTTTAGTGTCTTTGTTTACAAAAGCGGTAGGAGAAGCACTTAATATTTATTATTATAAAAAGAATGGATTTACAATTGTAAATGATAAATTTATATATTTTTCGGTACTTATAATTGGATTGTTGCTTGCTTTTGGATTACCATTTTTAAATATATATTTTAATAATAAGATTATTTTTATCTTTACTATTGTTTCTTTGATTTTTTCAATTATTAGTTTTATTTATATGTATAGAGTCAAAGATTATAAATTAATGTATAAAAAAATTAATACTTATAAAGCTATTATGAATAGTGATAATTCTTCTGAATATAGTAAGCAAGCTATGATTGATATAAAGGATAAAGATAAAGAAATTAATAATAAAAAGATAAAAAATAAAAAAGGGTATGATTTATTTAATACAATATTTTTTGAAAGACATAAGTATATTTTACTTAGAAGTTCTAATATATATACAATTATTTCTTTAGTTATTTTTTCTATATTTTTAGTAATTATATTTGAGGTTCCTAGTTACAAGGGAGTAATTAATAATTTTATTATGAATAATTTAGGGGTTTTTGTTATTGTTATGTATTTTATTAATAGAGGAGCAATTGTTACTAGAGCAATGTACTTTAATTGTGATCACTCTATGCTTACATTTAATTTTTATAGAGATAAGGATGTTATACTTGGATTATTTAAAAAGAGACTTATTACGCTTATTAAAGTTAATTTAAGACCGGCTTTAGCTATTGGTATATCTTTACCTATTTTATTATTTTTAACCGGTGGAACAAGTTATATATTTAATTATTTAAGTATTTTTATATTTATTATATTTATGAGTGTTTTCTTTTCAATTCATTATTTGGTTATTTATTATTTATTGCAACCTTATAATAAAAATATGGAAATGAAAAGTATTACTTATTCAATAATATCTTTCTTTACTTATTATGTATCTTATTTGTGTACTAAATTAACTTTATCTTCAACAAGGTTTTCAATATTAGCAATATTATTTACAGTTATTTATGCTGTTATAGCTTTGTTTATTGTTTATAAAAAGGCCCCTGATACATTTAAAATTAAATAAAAATTATTAGTTATTCACTAATAATTTTTTTACTTTTTAAACATATAGTTATATAACTTATTTATTATTATTGAGTATTATATGGTTGTTTGTAAATTGACTAAATGATAAAAATATGGTACTATGTTTATACATC
>CAZYZU010000025.1:0-12187 GCA_964652065.1 uncultured Muribaculaceae bacterium | reverse complement strand
ATAAAGTTAAAACAACATATGCAAAACGAAAAATAAGAGAATTTAATAAAAGGTAAAATTATGAATAAAATTATTGATTTAGAAAATAATAATGAATTTAAAATCGAAATTTCTATTAAAGATTATGTTAAGATTAAAAATACTATAAATGTATTAAAACGTAAATACAATGAGAAAATGCATAAATTACATGTAATGGAAAAGAAAAACAACACGACATTTGATATAGAAAAATTTGTAAAAGAAATTATAAAAGAAAAGAATGTTATAATAAATATAATTATAGATGTTTTAGAAATATATAAAGATGAATTAAATAATATTGAATGTGTTTTTTTATCTGGTAGTTATGCAAGAAATACAAATAAATTAGCTAGTGATTTAGATTTACACATATTTTATAAAGATGGAGTTTACGATTATAAATATGAAGAAATAGTCAGTTATATTATTTCAAGAATTATAAATAAATCTAGAGATTGTATAGATCCAACATTTATATTAAATTTAGATTTTGAATATAAGGAAAAAGTCAGTTTTCTAATGACAAAACAAAAATTAAATATAATACTTCAATCTCAAAATAAATCCATAAAATATTCATATAAGAATGGAAAGAAGAGAAGATTTTTTTTACAATATAATAATTGTAGAAAAATAGAATGCTTAGAAACTTATATTTTAAAAGAAATAAAAGATGGTAATCCAGAATGGTGTCATTGTTTCAATGTAATATACGGGGAAGAATGTTTTAAAAAAATTTACAATAATATAATCATTGAAGAAAAAAAACAGTTGAATTTATTAACTATTTGTTCTAGAATTGATAAACTAAAAAACGAAT
Source organism: uncultured Muribaculaceae bacterium (assembly GCA_964652065.1). Lineage (GTDB taxonomy): Bacteria > Bacillota_I > Bacilli_A > RF39 > UBA660 > UMGS995. The sequence continues at coordinate 11,343 of CAZYZU010000025.1, read as the reverse complement.
TAAATGCTTGTAATATTATTATAGAATCAAATAAAATTTCAACTATAAAAAATAATTATCAAAGTTGTGTTTTTGAAAAAATATATGAATATGTATCAATTATTAGAATGATTTTACTATATAAAAACTATGATATTCCATATATTAATCTTTATGAAATGTATAATATAACTAAAAATATTGATTATGAAATATCAATGGTTATAGTAGAAATATATAAGTATATGTGGATATTGAGAAAATTAACAATATATTGTTATGATAATAGTATTAATTATGGTTTGCACAATGATTCAATAATAAATTATGATACTAGTGAATTGAATAATGAATTCAATATATTAAAAGACAAATTAATAAAATCTTTAAACGAAAAGAGGAGAAAGCTATGAGTAAAGCAATACTAACATTGCCAATGATGCCTGTTGATGGAACAAATTATGGTAAATATGTTACACCAATTATATGTGAAACATTAAAAAAAATTTATGGTGCAGATTATTATCAATGCATAAATTTGTTGGATAGTTTTAATAATAGAGAAGCAAATTTGAATAAATATCTATGTTCACTGAAAGATAATAACATTAATTATGATGAAATATGGTATGACAAGGATAATGTTGATAAGTTTTTGAATAATATTGAATTTTTAATTAATAATGGATATATAATTGAGTTGGATTCAAATATATATACATGTGATTGTGGAATAATAGAAATAGAAGAAAATAAAATAGCTTCTTGCAATCCTAAAAATTTAAAATTTGAATTAAAAAATGATGAAATGTATTGCAAATTGTGTCATAGTAAATGTAAAAAAAATAAAGAAAAAATACTAGGGTTTATTCCATATCACTTAAAAAAGGAACAATTATTATTTTTACCAACATATCTGAATAAAGATATAAAAACATATGAAAATACAATTATCAATTCCTATACTACTATTTCTAGAAAAAGAGACACTGGTGTAAGTATAAAGTATAATGGAACAAATTATAATATAGATATTGATTTTCTATGGGCGACATTTTTAGCTAATTTTGATGAAGAAGAAAAAATTGTAGTATCTGGTAATAGAATGTTATATCAATTATTTTTAGTAGGAATTGTAGAAAAATGTCTTAAGCCTGATAGTAAAACAATATTATTAGGTACCCCTTATATAACAGATATAAAAAAAATTACTGATGACAAGGATTTTATAGATGATGAAATATTAAGAAAATTAGGAGTTTTGTTTAATTTAAAATGGTCTAAGAAAGAAAAGAATTACGATAATAGTATATTAAAATTTTTAAATAATATTTCAGAGGAAAAAAAGCAACATCTATATGATATAATTAGTAGGAAAAGAGAATATAGTTGTTTATTTTATGAAGATGTTAATGAGAATTTGATGCACCAAATGAACATGCAAGAATGTGTTAAAACATTAAAAAAAGAAAGAAGGTAAATTGTGTATAGTATATTATTAAGTGATTATGAAAAGGGAATGAATTTAGTTAATACTAGATTGGAAAAGATGATAAAAAAAGATGCAAAGGCAGTAGTAATTGCATGGACATTTCCAACAGAATTAGACTATAATTCATTTAATGATGATTGGTTTCCAAAGAATGGAAGACGATATGATAAATATGTTGGATCATTACTCAAATTAGGAATAAAAGAATCTAATATTGAAGTTTTAAACTGTTATGATAAGAAAAAAATTCCGACTTTTAAAAAAATTATAGATGAAAGTGATATATTAATTATTACTGGTGGTAATCCTGAAATGTTATATAGTAAAGTTGTACAGGAAACAGAAATTTTATATAACATAAAACATTATAAAGGTATAATAATTGGATTTAGTGCTGGAACAGAATTACAATTAAAGAGATATTTTATTACAGCAAAAAATAATTATTATAAATATTTTGCTTTTTATGATGGATTCGGAGTTTTAGATGATCCTTTTTATATTGATGTACATTCTATAGATAATAAAATGTATTTGATGAAATTACAGAAAGTTGCTAATGAAAAGGGGAAAAAAGTATATGCAATATATAATGACGGTGCTATGATTTTTAATAGAAATAATTTTGAGTTAGAATTATTTGGTAATGTCAAAATTTTTAATCCTTTAAAGGATGAAAAATAATGCTACTTGTAAGTGATTATGATAATACTTATGAAATACATTATGATGATAATAATTTGGAAGAAGTATTTAAATTAAATTATAATGCTGTAAAAAAATATAGAGAAGAAAAAAATCTTTTTGCTATCGCAACAGGACGACATTTTGATGCTATAAAAAGAACTATTGATGAGAAAAAATTGGAATTTGATTATTTAATTGTTAATAATGGTGCGGAAGTATATGACAGTAATTATAATTTGTTATTTGCTAAATCTATTGATGACGAATCTTTAACCAAAATTAAATTATTGAATCAATTAGATATACATTATAGAAATCCGCTTAAAAGTAAAATAATAACTTCAGTAAATATATATTTTTCTGATAAAGTGAAATTTGACCAAGTTAAAAAATATATAGAAAAAAATATCATTGATTGTAAAGTGGAATATAAATATCCAAAAATGAAGATTATTAATAAACATTGTGATAAAGTTGTAGGAATTAAAGTAATACAAAAAATAAAACAACTCAAGTCTAATGACGTTTATACAATTGGCGATGATATAAATGATCTAAGAATGATTAAAGAATATAACGGTTACTCTTTATTTAATGCAAAGGAAGAAGTTAAAAATTGCTCTTTAAAAAATTATGAAAGATTAGAAGAATTAATTAATGATTTAAATATGGAAGAATGTAAATTTTAGTTTTGAAGGATTATTATAATATTTTAGATTAATGAATATTTTAATGCTTAATTATTGCAGAATTTTTATGAACTTAAATTTTAAGTTCTTTTTTTTTTATAGTAAAATATTATGTTGTAGGAGGTGGCATTTTGAAAGATACTAACATAAAAGAAGAATTATTATTAAAAATCAAAATGAAAATAAATAAAGAAATGTTAAAAAATAATATTATTTCAATAGAAGAATTTAAATTAATGAATGAGCTACTATTGGAGGGAAAACATGAATATATTAAAAACTAGAAGTGAACTCTTAAAAGGTAAAACAATATATGATTTAGATATTAATGTTTGTTATTATGCAAGAGTTTCTACTGATAAAAGTGATCAATTAAATTCACTTGAAAACCAATCTTCATATTTTAAAGAAATGATTGATTCTAATAAAACTTGGAATTATGTAAGAGGATATATAGATGAAGGAATAAGTGGAACTGGTGTAAAAAATAGAACTAATTTTCTTAAAATGATTGAAGACTCAAAAAATAACAAAATAGATCTTATATTAACAAAAGAAGTATCCAGATTTGCTCGTAATATAGTTGATAGTATTAATTATACAGAAGAATTATTGAGCAATGGAACAGTTGTATATTTTTTAAGTGATAATATAAATACAATATTTCCTGATTCTGAATTTAGATTAGCTTTAATGTCTTCTTTAGCACAGGATGAGGTTAGAAAATTATCTGAAAGAGTAAAATTTGGAATAAAAAGAAGTATCAAAAGTGGCAGAGTTCTAGGAAGTAATAATTTAACAGGATATAATAAAAAAAATGGAATTCTTACAATTGATGAAGACAAAAAAGAAATGATAGAAATCTTATACAATCTTTATTCAACGGGAAATTATAGTTTTAAAAAAATAGCAACGATTTTAAAAGAAAAAGGTTTTTTAAATACAAAGGGTAAAATTTATAGCGATTCAACTTTGAAAAAGATTTTATTAAATCCCAAATATAAAGGTTTTTATACAGCAAATTTAACTTATGTTGAAAATTATAAAACACATAAGAAAATTAAAAATCCAAAAGATAAATGGATTATTTATAAGGATTATGAAAAATGTCCACCAATAGTTAGTGAGGAACTATGGAATAAAGCTAATGATATTTATATAAAAAATCATAGTGAAAATATATATCAAAATAAACCTGAATTCAATAATATTTATACAAACAAAATATATTGTAGTGAACATAAAGTACATTTTGTAAGAAATGCACATGGTAAAAGGAAAAATAATCCAACATGGCAATGTAAAAAATATTTAGAAAAAGGATTACTAGGTTGTGAATCTCCAATAATAAGAGAAAATATAATTAATGAATTATTAATCGAAGAAATTAAAGAAATACTTAATGATTATAGATTTTCAATTAATAAAATGTTAAATGATTATAAAAATATATTTAATAGATGCTTTAACAATGAGATAATTGAATTGAATAGAAAAATTAATGATAATAAATTAATGCAAGATAATCTATTAGATTTAAGATTGAGAAATAAAATAAATGAAGATATCTTTACAGATAAAAATAGTCGTTTAAAAAAAGAATTACTAAATTATAATAGTAATTTAAAACAAATTAAAAATAAGAAATTTGATTATAGTTTGTATCAAGATGAATTAAATAAGATAAGTGATGTTACATTAAATTATAAAATGTATATAGATATATTTTTATCTAAAATTATAGTAAGCAAAATAGAAAATAGGCGATGCAAATTAGATTTAAAAATTGAATATAACGACTGTAAATACAATAAAAATGTAACTTTAGAAATATAATGTCAAATTATGTTATTGACCTAATAAAATGAATCCCAGCAATCCAGGTTTTGTAAAACTTGGGCAAATGCTAGGTAAAGAAAGATTATTTTCTTATTTAGATAAATTTGGTTTTGGAAAAAAGACTGGTATTGATCTTACAGGTGAAGGTGAGGGAATTATCTTTGATTTAGATAAAGTTGGTAATGTAGAGTTAGCAACAACTGCTTTTGGTCAAGGCGTAAGTGTGACACCTATACAACAAATAACAGCTATTTCTTCAGTAATTAATGGTGGTTATTTGTATAAACCATATATATTAAAATCTATAAATGATTCTGTTACTAATAATGTTATTGATGAGAGATTTAAACATCTAGTTAGAAGGACTATTAGTAGTTCTACATCTGCTACTATGAGAATGGCCCTTGAAAGTGTTGTTGCGAAAGGTGGAGGAAAGAAAGCTTATATTGAAGGGTACCGAATAGGTGGTAAAACTGGTACTGCACAAAAGGCAGTTGATGGAAAATATTTGGTTAATAATTATATTATGTCTTTTGTTGGTATTGTTCCATCTAATGATCCGGAGGCTGTTTTATATATTGCTATTGATAATCCTAAAGATACAGCTCTTTTATCGAGTTATACAACAACTCCTATCGCAAGAAGAATTTTAGTTGATATAATTGATGATCTTGATATAAAAAAACAAGAAGGAGAAATGGCAAAAGATTTAGAGTGGACTGATAAAATAACTTATGAGGTACCAAATGTAGTTGGAATGAATGTTAAGGATGCAAAAGAATTATTAATTAATTTTAATGTTGAATATTCCGGAAATGGTGAAGAAATTATTTCACAATCTCCTAATGCTAAGGAAAAATTAGAAGATCAAGGAACAATTCGATTGCTGCTTGGAACTAAGAGTAAGAATTAGTTCCTTTTTATTGATATAAATTTTTTTTTATGATAATCTAATTATATAATATATGGAGATGATAAAAACATGATATGTCCTAAATGTGGTAATGAATATGATGATAGAGCACGTTGTTGTTTTAAATGTGGGGCACTAAACCCAAATAATTCTGAAAATTTTAAAAATAATACTACAAAATCAATATTGAATGTTCAAGAAAAAGAATTAGATAAATATAAAGATAACAAATTTTTCAATACTTATTCTTTTTATAATAAAACTGGTAATAAAAGAATTAGTTTTTTAAACAATATGCCTTTATTTGCAACTGTTAATATAATTTTCTTTTTAATTGTTATTATTTTTGGTGGCAATATTATAAAATCTATAGGAATAAATATAGGAGCTTTTTCTTATTTTATTAATTGTTTAATTTCAATGGGTTATTTAATATGTTTTGAATTTATTTTTGATAAAGCAAATTATAATTGGTGGTTTGCTTTAATACCAATTTATAATATTAGAATATTTTTAAAACTTATTTTTGATAATTCAAAATATTTATTAGCTATAATTATTTTGCCATTGATTCCAATATTAGCACTATATATTTTTAATTATTTTAATTTGGATAAGATGTTAATTACTATTTTTATAGCAATTATTCCAATCATTTGTTATTCATTATTAATAATTATTTATGTAATAAGTATGTGTAGATTTGCCAAAAGATTTAATGTTAATCAATTATTAACAATTTTCTTTAGTTTTGTAATGATTCCTGTTATAGCATTTAAATGTAATTATAAATATGTTGAAGAAATAAATTAAAATGATATTCATTATTGAATATTTTTTTTAAGATATTTAACCGATAGTAAAATTATTGACAAATTAAGCAAAATGTTGTATAATATGCGCTAATAAGAGGGGGATTATATGGAAGAGATTAATTTAGGGGAATTATTTAAATTTTTAATATCTAAAATTCATATTATTATAATTATGATGATTATTGCTATTGTGGGAGGATTTATATTTATTAATTATTTATTAACACCAATGTATCATAGTTCAACTACTTTGATATTAGTTAGTGATAATAATAATGAAAATTCTACAGCATTACAAAGTGATGTTAACTTAAATAAAAATTTAGTTACTACTTATAGTGAAATTGTTAAATCTAGATCTGTATTAACTCAAGTAATAGATAAATTAGAATTAGATATGACTGTTACAGAGTTATCTAAAAATATTAATGTTACATCTGTAGAAAATACTGAGATTATAAAAATTCAAGTATCAGATGAATCAAATATTGAAGCTCGCGATATTGCTAAAACAACAGCGAATGTATTTATGAAGGAAGTTAAAAATATTTATAATCTTACAAATGTATCTGTTATTGATAAAGCATATTTAGAAAAAGAGCCTTATAATATTAGTTTAGTAAAACAATTAATTTTATTTACAATGGGTGGTTTTGTTGTAGGATGTATTATAGTGTTTTTAATATTTTATTTTGATACTAGTATTAAATCAGCAAAAGAAATTGAAGAAAAATTAGGGCTTTCTGTTATTGGTAATGTTGCTTATGTTGATAAAAAGAATCAAAAAAATAAAAAGAAGAGGGGATAAATTATGGAGAATACTGAATTATTAGTTAATTATAATCCTAAGTCATCATTTAGTGAATCTATAAAAACTGTTCGTACTAATTTACAATTTTCATTAGTAAACAGTAATATTAAAGTTATATTATTAACATCACCTGAACCAGGGGATGGAAAGAGTTTTATATCAGCTAATCTTGCTGCTGCATTTGCTCAAGAAAATAAAAAAGTTTTATTAATAGATAGTGATTTAAGAAAAGGTAGACAACATAGAGTTTTTAAAGTTAAAAATGATCGTAGTAAAGGTTATTCTAATTTGATTTTATCATCTAAGGATGAGGCTACAATTAATAGTTTTATAATTCATACTGATGTTAAAAATCTAGATTTATTAACTACTGGAGCAATGCCTCCTAATCCATCTGAGTTATTAGCGTCTACTAATAATAAGGAATTAATGGATAAACTTAGAGAAATGTACGATATCATTATACTTGATTGTGCTCCTGTACTTGGACTTAATGATACTTTAGTAATGACAAAATTATCTGATGTTAATGAAGTAGTTGTTACAAATAGAAAAACTAAAATGGAGGCTCTTGAACAAGTTAAGAAAAATTTCTTAATGGCAAATGCTAAAGTTAATGGTGTTATTCTAAATAAAGTTAAGCAAAAAGATATTTCATATTATGGATATTATGGTGTTTAATTGTGAGAGATATTCATTCTCATATTCTTTATGGAATAGATGATGGGGCAAGAACTCTTTCTGAGAGTATTAAAATACTTGATAATTTATATAGGAAAGGAGTTACTGATATTATATTAACTCCACACTATATAAAATCTAGTAAGTATAATGTTAATAATCGTGAAAAATTTGATTTATTTTTAAAACTTAAAACTGCATATAAAAAAATTAATTTATATTTAGGTAATGAAGTTTATGTTGATGAAGATTTAGTTGATTTATTAAAAAAAGGTGAAGTTGCGACTTTAAATAATTCTAATTATTTATTAATGGAATTACCAATGAATAGTAAAATTAAAGATTTAGATAGTATCATTTATGATTTAATGAGAAATGGAATTATACCAATAATTGCTCATCCTGAACGATATACTTATATTCAAGAAGATATTAGTTATATAGATTCATTAATTGATATGGGTGTATTATTTCAAGGTAATTATGAAAGCTTATTTGGTAAATATGGTAAAAAGAGTGAAAAAACTTTAAAGAAACTTTTAAAGAAGAATTATATTTCTTTTTTAGGTAGTGATGTACATAGAGAAAATCATATTGATCATACTGAAGAGGTTTATTCTAAATTATATAAAATTTATAAAGATAGAAAAAAGGTTAAAGATTTAATTGATACTAATATTTTAAAAGTAATTAATAATGAAGAAATAAAAAGAGAAATTTAGGATTTCTTTTTTCTTTTTTTATGATATACTATTTCTATAAGAATAAAAAGTAGGGATAGTATGATTAATTTGGATATTAGGGAAATCCATTCTAAAAGTGCAGTTGATGATAGATTAAAAGATATTAATCAAGTTTTATCTATAACTGTAAGTTTAGCTAATGGAATGGTCTGGAAAGAAAAAACCAAATCTTTTTATGAAGTCATTGCGAGAGAATTAAAAGCTTTCTTTGATGATGATTTAATTCAAGATTTAAAACTAAGTAAATTTAGAAATAAATATTTGAGAGTTAATATTCCAAATAATTTTATTATATTTTCTAAGAATAATTTATTTGAGGGTAGTTTAGAATTAATTCCAAAAGAAAACTGGTTAAATCAAAAATTAATGTTTTTAGAAAAGTGTGAATTACCTAAATATTTAACAAGTAATGAAAAAGAAAAAATTTATAAAAATATAGATGATAGTGATAGAGAAATTTTAAATAAAAGTTATGGTAGACAAGAATTAAATAGTAATAAATTTGTTTTAAATTTAATTGATACTGATAAAGAAAAGTTAATTGATATATTAAATAGAAATAATTATTTTTCTATTACAGTATTAGAATATATTGATTTATTAGCAACTGGTAATTATAATTATAGGTTTGTTAGTGATGAATATTCAATGAAAATTTTTAAGAAAACATTTAATAATTATATTTTAGAACTTGCTGCTTATATATCTAAAGTTATAGAAAATTATCTTAATGAAAGATAATTTTTTTATTTACAAATATTTACATTATAAATTGTGGCAAAGTAAATGTTATGTTATAATTTAATTAGACTGGAGAGTGTTACTGTGAATCAAGTTGAATATGTTACAATTAGAAAAAAAATATTTGATGTTATTTCTGTTAATAGAGGAAAAAGTATTATTGCATCTAATATATTAAAGGATTTAAAAGATGAACAACAAAAAAGATTAGATTTTTTTAAAGATATAAAAACTAGTGATAAGTCTGAAATGGAAAGAGCTATTATTCTTGAAAAATATAATTATGAAATAGTAAAAAAACAAGAAGAAATGAAGGAGAGTGAATCTCTTAATAAAAGGGCTGTTACTCTTTTAAAATGTGTTGTTGCTTTATCAGAGGGTAAAAAAGAAGATTATGAAGTTGCTAGTAAAGAATTTGTTGGTATTGTTAATGAAGAGTTGCTTAATTATTATGATTCAAATATTACGAAATTAAGACAGAAAAGATTAATTTTTAAAAGAGAATCAAAATATTTAGATATTGTAAAAAAAGAAAATGTTGAACAATATAAGAAAAAAATTAAAGATACTATTCCTGCTGAGGAAATAGAGAATGATTCTATTAGACAATATGATATAGAAGAAGAAAGAAAAATAGCTTCAATTGTATTTAATGGTTATCCTGCAGAAATTACAATGGAAAGTATTAAAAATTTATCATTGTTAAATAAAGATATTGTTTCAGTTGCTAAAAATGTATATCCTGAATTTAAAGATAGAGTTTTAGAAAAACAAGAAAGTACTACTACAAATAAAACTAAGTAGTTCTTTTTTTTATGTAAAATTTTGTCTACATTTAAGTATTTTGGACTATTATTTTATTATTTATGATATACTATTGCAAGAGAAACGGAGTGAAAAATAATGTTACTACTTACTAAAGCAATTTTTGCAATCATGATAGGTTTTTTATGTTCATCTGTTTTAGGACTTATTTTAGTTCCTTTATTAAAAAAATTAAGAGTAGGTCAAAAGATAAGTGTATTTGTTGGAGAAAGTCATAGAAAAAAAGAAGGAACTCCAACGATGGGTGGTCTAATATTTATAATTCCAACGGTTATTATTTCACTTGGTTTATTAATTACTGGTAAGATTGCATATACTTCTAATTTAGGAATTGTATTACTTGTATTTATTGGTTATGCTTTTATCGGATTCTTGGATGATTTTTTATCAATTAGACGTGGTAATAATGAGGGATTAACAACATATCAAAAATTGTTTTTACAGGTGTTAATTGCTGTTGGATTCTTCTATATTTATATGAGAAGTGGGGGACAAACTGCATGGGTTGTTGGAACACTTCATATAGATATTGAAATGGGCTGGCTTTATGGATTATTTATTTTATTAGTACTGGTAGGTTCTAGTAACGCTGTTAATTTAACTGATGGGTTGGATGGACTTGCTGGAGGACTTTCGGCAATTGCTTTTGTTGCCTTTAGTTTGATTTCTCTGATGGTTGGATTTGAAGATATTGGATTATTTTCATTAGTATTAGTTGGTAGTATTGTTGGATTCTTAATCTTTAATACACATCCGGCTAAAATTTTCATGGGGGACACAGGATCTCTTGCATTAGGTGGAGTAATGGGTGCGATAGCAATTCTTACTCATCGAGAACTTACATTACTTGTAGTTGCTAGTGTTTTTGTAATTGAAACACTAAGTGTTATTATTCAAGTATTTTGGGTACAAGTATTTCATAAAAAGTTATTTTTAATGACACCGCTTCATCATCATTTTGAAAAACTTGGTTGGTGTGAAACTGATATTGTAAAACTTTTCTGGGTATTTGGATTAATACTTGCGATGGCAGGAATAATATTTGGAGTATGGTTATAAAAGTTATTTTTTATAAATAAATTAAGGAAAAAGAACTTCTTTTACGAATAATACAGTGAAAGGAGTTTT
>CAZYZU010000024.1:0-12434 GCA_964652065.1 uncultured Muribaculaceae bacterium | reverse complement strand
AAGAGTAAGAGCAAGAGAAGAGCTTGCAATTGCCTTTCAACATGAAATTGATCATTTAAATGGAATATTATTCTATGATCACATAGATAAAAAGAATCCATTCAAAGACAAAGATAAATATAGAGGTATATAAAAATACATACAAAAAGAACACTATAAAAAAACTAGTTAAGTATAGAACTTAATTAATTTTTTTTAATCTTTTTATTATATTTTCTTCAATTATTATTTTATTTATGATCCACATTTTCTACAAGATAAATATAACTCTGTACCTGAACTATCAGTTTTACCACTATTATACACAAAACTTTCACCACTTTTATTTATAGTTTGTTGGTTTCCACAATCATAATTAGATCCAGTAGAATGAGTTTGTGATGCATCTATAACTTCAGTACCTGAAGAAATTGTTACTGTTTTTTTATTTGTTCCACTACCTACTGTTTTTTTCCTTTCACTTGATGTTCTGCATCCACAACAAATAGCTTGATGATTATCTGCACTAAAACCACTTGGAATTTCATCTATATGTTTATAGACATCATTCCCTGCTTTATCTTTACAATAAAACATAGTATATTTGTATCCTGTAGCTTTATATACATATTTCATTTCTATTTTATTTAGAGATAATGTTCTTTTATAATATATTCCACTAGTTCCTTCATCACTCTCAAAGTCTTCATCTCTATATAAATCCGTTGTAAAATTATTTTTTTTACTAAAACCAGAAAGATTATCAGTACAAATTACAGTTCTTGGCATTCTATTATGTCCATTGAAAGCAAATCCATTATGACCATTATTTTCTTTTTCTATACTAGGCTCTGTTTGGTCAATGTTATAATATGATGTTAAACATTCATCATTATTATTTCCCGCATAATCATATACATCCAACATCCCCTGTCTATTTTTGCCATCAGCTTCTAATCTCTTTATCTCGGTTATTGAATTAAAACTACTTTTTTTTGAAAACACATTATCTTTACTAGTATACCAATCAAAATATCTAGTATCACTAGAAAAATTTCGAAATGTAAAAAGTATAGTTGCATTAATCCAATTCTTATCATTAGGTGTTTCATCAGCTGTTATCGATGGACATAACGGTGGTGTTAAATCAATAAAATAATAAGGAATTTTATCACCACTATTTTGAGTATTACAATAACTTACATTTCCAACTTTATCTCTAGCATAACCATTTATATACCAATCATTATCACCATCATTTAATGGCAAACTATCTTTTTTATTATCAAGTTCAGAATTATTTTTAGAAATTCCATAAGTAACTAATCCTGAACCATATCCATCCCCTTTAGTTAATTTAGCAATTGGACTATCACCCTTTTTATAAAACTGAACTGCTGTATTACCATAAAAATTACCAGCAGGTTGAAAGTTTCCTTTTGTACCTTCTATTTTTACAGAGCAGCTAGGATTCTCTTTATCAATCATTGCAGTTATTGTTCCACAAGATCCTTTATTTCCAGCTTTATCAAACACACTATCGTTATCAGATGTTATATCATTATTATTAACTGTATTTGCAGCAGCATAAACATTTTTACTCCAATTATCTAAAGATTTAGAATCACATTTACTATTATCATCTTTACATGATCTCGTTGCAGTATAATCACTCTTTGTCCAACTATTTTTTCCTATTATAGAGCCATTTGAAGTTCTTTTAGTTATTTCACATGTTGGAGCAGTCATATCAAAGAAAACTTTTTTTGTACATTTAACAGAATTACCCGCTTTATCTTCAACTTGTCCATACCAAACTTGTCCCTCACTACTTGTATTAGTAGTTTGATATTTAGTCATTTCATCATTTGTATTTTTATAACTAACTGATAAAAAAGAATCTGTAAATTCAGTAGTTTCTAACCTTGATTTTGCTTTATTTTTCTCCTTTATTGTCATTTTTAAGGTTACCTTTTTCTTCTTACCATCTTTATACCATTGATTATTATCAATAAAATTACCTTTATCACCATCAGTTATATCAATATTACATTTAGGTTTCGTTTTATCTATTACAATTGTATAGGTAGCAAATTGTTTGTTATTTGAATTTCCTTTTAAATTAAAAGCTTCTATTTCTAACGTATATTCTCCATCTTTTATATCTTTTGCTCTTATATTAATTGTATCACTTAATGTTGTACAATTATCACCTGATGAAGTACAAATTGAATCTTTTGATGGTATTACCTCACTTGTTTTATATATCTTACCATTACTTTTTTTTACTATAGAATACCTATATCCAGTTATTCCTGCATTATCTCCTGAAGAATTTGTAGTAATTGTTAAACCAAGAGATAGTGTTCCTCTTACATAATATATATTTCCCTCTTTAAATCCATTTGAAGAATCTATTCCATTACTATAATCTAAACTAATATTAAAATTACCTTTTTCATTGTTATTATCTTGTGTTTGAGTACTTCTATCTTTACAACTTAAAACCGCTTGATAAACGTAGCTTGATGGCCCACGTCTTGTTACTGTTACATAACTTCTTTCATCTGTATAACATTCTTTTTTATTATAATCAACTATTTCATTTATATATCCTTGATCAATCAAAACCCCTAAATTTACTCTATTAACTCCAAAATTTATAGTTGGTAATAAATCTTTATGATCAGAAAAATATGTTTGTCCTGCTGCTTGAAATAGTTTTACTTGAGTATCATAATATTTCTTATGTGAACTTTCTAATACTTTAGTTAATGATACAATAGCTATTGTACTTATGATGCCTAGTATTACTATCGCACCTAAAAGTTCAACTAATGTAAATCCTTTTTTATTTTTAATCATAATACCACCTCTACAGAAGTTCTACTTTTTCATTAAGTTTAACACTAACAAGTTTAGATACTCCTGATTCTTGCATTGTAATTCCATATAATGTATCAGCAAATTCCATTGTTTTTTTCTTATGTGTAATAATTAAGAATTGTGTCTTTGATTTATAATGATCTAAGTATTTACCAAATGCTTCAACGTTTGCTTCATCTAGTGCAGCTTCAACCTCATCAAATAAACAAAAAGGTACTGTTTTAACATTAAGTATTGCAAATAACAAACTAATTGCTGTAAATGTTTTTTCTCCACCAGACAATAAACTAATAGTAGTTAATTTCTTTCCAGGAGGACTAGCAACTATTTCAACTCCAGTATTTAATAAATCATCTGGATTAGTAAGTTTTAAATCAGCATTACCTCCCCCAAATAACTCTCTAAATACATTTTTAAATTCCTCTCTAATAGCTTTAAAAGTATTAGAAAATTCTTCTACCATTACATCATCCATTTCATTCATAATCTCAAGGAGTGTAGCCTCAGCTCCTAAAAGATCTTCTTTTTGTTTACTTAAAAATTCATATCTAGTATTAACTCTTTCAAACTCTTCAATTGCCGCTAAATTAACCATACCAAGTCTTTTAATATTAGCTTTATAAGTATTTACATTACTACGAGCTTCTTCAACTTCTAAATCAAGGACATATTCTTTACTAGCTCTTTCATAAGTAAGTGAATAATCTTCATTTAAAGTATTAAGCATTGTATCTATTTTTACATCAGCTCTAGTAATATTAATTTCCAACTCTTTTACTTCTTTTTCTAAATTACGAAGAGAAGAATTCTTTAATTTATCATTAGCAGATCTTTCTTCAATCTTATCTTTTAATAAAGAAATAGTTTTACTTAAATTTTTACTATCTAATGTAAGTTTATCTTTTAATGTATTTTTTAAATTATATTCATTAATTAAATCTTCTTCCATACTACTTAAAGAATTAGTTTGAAGGCCCTTATAACTATTAATATCTTTTTCTATATTTTCTAAACTCTTAGTAAGTAATGTTAAATCATCAGTCTTAGAATTTAACTTTTCTTGATCAAGAACTTTATCACGAGATAATTTTAAATATTTTTCATTTTCTTCATCAAGTGAAGTATTAATAGAATTGATTTTATTATTTGTAAGAATCAATTCTTCTTGATTATCTTTTAACTTCATCTCTAAAGTAGTTAATTCTTGTTTTAACGAAATAATACTCTTACTTTGATAAGAACTACCTCCAGACATAGATCCACCTACATGGATAACATCACCATCTAATGTAACTATTTTATATTTATGAGAAATAACTCTACTAAGTCTAGTTGCACTATCTATATCAGGAGAAACTAAAACAGTTCCTAATTGATTACAAATAATATTATCATACTTTTTATCATATTCAACTAAATCTGATAAAACAGAAATAAAATCTGAATCATTATCTATTCTTTCTAATGTATCTCTATCAACATATCTAGATTTTATAACTGATAAAGGAAAGAAAGTTGCTCTTCCTAAATGATTATCTTTTAAATAATTAATTGCTTTTTTACTAGATGATTCATCCTCAGTAATAATAAAATTCTTACTAGCTGATATCGCTATTTCTAAAGCCTTAACATATTTTTCATCAACACTTATAATATTACCAATTGTATTATGAATTCCATCTAACATATTACTTCTTAATATACTTCTAACACTATTAGGTATATTACCCCCGTTATCAATTTCAACATTTAATGAATCGATTTTATGTTTAGAAGTAATAATATCTCTATCTAATCTAGAATAATCATTTTGTTCCATATTCTTTTCTTTAGATAATTTTGAAATATTATCTCTTATAACATTAATATTGTTATTTGCACCATCTATATCATTTTTTAAAGCAATAACTTCTGTATTTATAAGTTCTATATTTCTATTAATATTTCCTTTTTCATCTAATAAATTTCTAAGTTTATTATTAATTTCTTCATCATCAGTAGATTTACTATTTCTCTCTTTTAATAAATTTCTTTCTCCATTTATTTTTTCTACTTCTTCTGTAACTTCAAGTAATTCTTTATTTACATTATTAAGTTCTTTTTCTAATTTTTCTAATTTATTACTATCTTCTATATTAGCAACATCACTACTTGAAAAATCACTTGATAAGGAAACTATCTCTTTATCAAGTTTTTCTTTTTTAGATTTTGCTTTTTCAACTTCATTTGTAAAAAACTCTATATCATGAGCAAGTAATGCTACTTCATATTTATCTAATCCTTCTTTATTTTCTAAATATTCTTGTGCTTTAATACTTTGTTCTTTTAAAGGATTAACTTGTACTTCTAATTCACTAATAATATCATTAACTCTATCAATATTATTATGAGTTCTATCAAGTTTTCTTAATGCTTCTTCTTTTCTCTTTTTATATTTTAATATTCCAGCAGCTTCTTCAAAAATAACTCTTCTATCCATTGCTGAATTACTAAGAATTCTATCAACTTCACCTTGAGAAATAATATTAAATGATTCTTTACCTACTCCACTATCCATTAATAAATTAACTATATCTTTTAATCTACATTTAGAATTATTTAAGAAATATTCGTTTTCACCACTTCTATATACTTTTCTTTTAATAGAAATATCTGTATATGGAACAGCTAAATAATGGTCATTATTATCAAATATAAGTTCAACAGAAGCTACATTTAATGGATTACGACTTTTAGATCCAGAAAAGATAACATCACTCATAGTGCCATCACCACGAAGAGACTTAACCGATTGCTCACCTAGTACCCATCTAACCGCATCAACAACATTACTTTTACCAGAACCATTAGGTCCAACAATACAAGTAATCTTATCATCTAATTTTATATCAACTTTATCTGCAAAAGATTTAAAACCACTTGCCACTATTTCTTTTAAATACATATTTCTTCACCCTATCACTTTCTTTATTATACTATAAAAAAAGAAGGGTTTCAACTTTTATTTAATATCCCCTGCTTCACTAAGTAAATTATCTAATGTATCAATAACATAACCTTTTTGTCTAATAAAATCTATAATTATTGGAAGTTCTATTTTTACAGATGATGTTATATCCATTCCAATAATTGAACCTTTATTTATTTTTTTCTTTATCTCATTAAAAGGATAATTACCTGTATTTATAGTTGGTATAACTGTATGTAGTTCTAATTTTTTACATAAATTTAATATTTCTTTATTATCATATTTAGCTAAACAATACTTAGGTTTTAAATTAGTAATAGAGTTAACCATATTCAAACTACTACTAAAATATAATTCTTCATAATTATTATCATAACTAAGTACTTCTAATTCATTGCCATTTCCGACTATTTTAGAAACTAATTCACGATTGTTTTCTAACCATAACCCATCAATAAAAAACGTTGCTACCACGCCTTTTTCAATTAAAGTGTTTAAAATACTACTTACATCATCGCCTACTTTTATAGAAAAGACTAAACTAATATCATTATTTATTCCACTTCCTTGTGAAATATATTTATCATAATAATCATCTATTGATATTGTAGGTTCCACTTCCTTAAAAACAGTTAATCCTTCATTATAAGTACCATACTTTTTCATTTTCCTAAAACTTTTATCATTATCAACTATTTTTCCACTTACACCAGGAATAACCTTATCATCATTTACTTTTGCATTAGTTGCAGAAATATTATATAAGGAATTAGATTTTTTAATATTTTTCATTATAGGATCTGTTTCTCTAATAAAATCAATTACTTTATCAGTATAAAAAAAACTTAGTAAAGTTAAAGTTAAAGCAATAGTAACATGATAAAATTTCTTCATAAAATCACCTAATTAATTATATGAAGAAAATATTAATTAATTAAAAAAAGAATACTTTTGTATTCTATTTTATTACTTGTGTTGCTTCTATTTTAAGTTTACTACTAAAAACCGTATTTTGAGCATCATTATCTGCAGCATAATCCATCCACACTTGTAATGTATATGAATTAATACCATTAGGCTCTAAAGTATCAGTATCTAATATTCTATTTGGATTTTCTCCAATTGAAGTAAGTAATGCCATTTTTTCATTTTCTATTTTATTATTTTTAGTTAAATGAAATTTTACATATTTGTCTGCCATTCGAATAGCTGTATTTTCTATTTCTTGATCATCCAAATAAAGTGTATATTTACTAGCAATATCACCAGTATTTTTAATAGTAAATTTATATTGAGTAGTCTTCAAACCTTCATCATTAGTAATTGGATATGCATTTTCAAGTGAAATTCCTTCACTTGAACTCTCATCTAGATTAAGCGATAAAGTACCTGCTTTTATATTGCTTGTTTTACTACCATCAATTGAAAGTTTTAACCAAGCATAGCTTCCTCCAACAAGCAAAAAAATTCCAAACACAATTACAACAATTAATTCTACAATTTTTTTATTTCTTTTTTTTCTTAATAAATCTCTATCTAATTCGTTTGTTCTAACCCTATTATTCTTAGACATATAATTACCTACCTTCTATATTCATTTTATCACAAAAGAAAAGTAGTATACAAGATACTACTGACTTTTTACTTCTTTTTTTGTTGGAACAGGTAGTGCTTCTTTTCTAGAAAAGTTTTGTCTACCTTTTTTATCTGGTCCAAGTGCTTTAACTAATATTTCATCACCAAGAGTTACAACATCTTGTACTTTCTCTACTCGCTCTCTCGCAAGTTGAGAAATATGAACAAGTCCTTCACATCCAGGCCAAATTTCTACAAAGCAACCAAAATCTTCCACTTTTACAACTTTAGCATCATAAATTTTTCCAACTTCAACTTCTTTTGTAATATTTTTAATCATTTCTGCAGTCTTATCGATTATTTCTTGATTAGTATGATAAATAATTACTCTACCATCATCTTCTAAATCAACTTTAACTGCGTTTATATTATTAACATCCTCTACATTAGATGCTTCACAAATAATTTTTGTAATCATTTCTCCACCACGACCAATAACATCTTTAATCTTAGCAGGATCTATTGTAAAGATCATTGTCTTAGGTGCATACTTAGAAACTTCTTTACGAGGTTCTTTTATTTGTTTTTCAATTACTTTTAAAATTTCAAGTCTAGCTTTTTTAGCTTGAGCTAAAGCCTTACCTAATATTTCATCTGTAATACCTTTTATTTTAATATCCATTTGTAAAGCACAAATACCTTTTTTAGTACCGGCTACTTTAAAATCCATATCTCCTAAATGATCTTCCATACCTTGAATATCTGTAAGTATAGTATAATCATCGTCATGAGTAATTAATCCCATAGCAATACCAGCAACAGGTGCTTTAATTGGAACTCCAGCTGCCATCAAAGACATACATCCAGCACAAATACTTGCTTGAGATGATGATCCATTAGATTCTAATATTTCACTAACTACACGAATAGTATATGGAAATTCATCTTCACTAGGAATAACTTGAGCAAGAGCTTTCTCACCAAGTGCACCATGTCCGATTTCACGTCTACCTGGAGCCCCATATCTTCCAGTTTCTCCAACTGAAAATTGTGGAAAATTATAATGTAACATAAATCTCTTTTGATCTTCAAGTCCAAGACCATCTAATATTTGATGTTCATTTAAAGCTCCAAGTGTAGTTACAGATAAAGCTTGTGTTTCACCTCTTGTAAATAAAGCAGATCCATGAGTTCTAGGAAGTAAATCAATATCAGTAGATAACGGTCTTATTTCATCCATCTTACGACCATCTGCTCTTTTCTTTTCTTTAACAACAATACTTCTAAATAATTTATATTCGATATCACTTAATACCATATTAACTTTAACAGTTAATTCCTTAAGTTCAGAATCTTTCATAGTTTCTTGATTTTCAATTATATATTTAGATACAACTTCATCTTTTACTTCATCAATTGCTGCATATTTCTTTAATTTATCTTTAATTCTTAAAGCTTTATCCATCTTCTTTGTCGCAAGCTCTTCAATTTCTTCACGAAGTTCATGTGTAATTTCAAGAGTTTCATACTCCATTTTTTCTACACCAATTTCTGAAACTATTTCTTCCTGAAATTTAATAAGTTTTTTAATAGCTTTATGACCAAACATTAATGCCTCTAACATAGTAGCTTCATCAACTTCTTTAGCACTAGATTCAACCATATTAATTGCTTCTTTTGTACCAGCTACAGTTAAATCAATTGTAGAAGATTCTAATTCTTCTGGAGTCGGATTAATAATAAATTTATCATTTACACGCCCAACTTTAACACCAGCAATTGGTCCATTAAATGGAATTTGACTAATAGCTACCGCAAGACTTGATCCAAACATTGCTGAAAGTTCTGGACTACAATCTTGATCTACTGATAAAACAGTATTTATTATTTGTACTTCATTTTTAAATCCTTCTGGAAATAATGGTCTCATAGGACGATCAATCATTCTAGCAGCAAGTGTTGCATTTTCACTTGGTCTTGCTTCTCTTTTAATAAATCCCCCTGGTATTTTACCTACTGAATAAAGTTTTTCTTGATAATTTACAGTAAGTGGAAAAAAATCAGATAATAAATTTACATTTTTATTAACTACTGCCGCAGTCAATACTACTGTATCATTATATCTAATTAGAACCGAACCAGTTGCTTGTTTAGCAAGTTCACCATGCTCAACAACAATACGTCTTCCATAAAAATCTAATTCAAATGTTTTTTTCTTTTTCATAACTTCTCCCTTTTCCTAAAAAAAGAGACACTACTAATAAGAGTGTCTACTTTCTTAAACCTAATTTTTTGATTACTTCACGATATCTAGCAACATCTTTTTTAGCAAGGTATTGTAACATACTACGACGTTGACCAACCTTCTTTAAAAGACCTCTTCTAGAATGAAAATCATGAATATGTGTTTTTAAATGATCAGTTAGTTCAGTAATTTCTTTAGTAAGAATTGCTATTTGAACTTCAGCTGAACCTGTATCTTTTTCTCCACGAGCAAACTCTTTAACGATCTTTGCTTTTTCATCTTTTGTTAAAGCCAAGCTTAACACTTCCTTTCTTTATCATATTCACTAAATTCTAAGTAAGAAGTCGGAAATTCTTCAAACTGAGAACAAGTAAGCACACTTAATATACTAAAAAATTTAAAATTAGTCAAGTAATTATTTTTTCAATTGTTTAACAGGAGCATTAAACCCAATAGTATTTCCACTATATGCACCCTTGTTTTCTTTATTAAAGAAAATTTTATCAAATATATCTTCAGGTATATCTTTACTAGTAATTTGATACAGCTCTTCTTCTGTTTCATAGTTTCTTGTATTTTTAGCATGTTCTCTACTAATTGTACTAAATAATTTCTTTACAAATCTACCATTACCAAAATCACTTCTTTCACATGCTTTGTGAATAATATCAGACACCTCTAATAAAGCATCGTCTGTAATAGTAAGAGTATGTTCTTGAACATTACTTTTATTTGTTTTATCAATAGTTTTCTTAAACATTTCTAATAATTCTTTTTCTGAATAATCATTAAATTGAACAAAAGTACCAACTCTAGACTCTATTCCAGAATTCATTTTAATAAAGTCTTCCATTTCCTTTTTATAACCAGCAAAAATAAACATAGTTTCATTTTTTTCCATCTCTTTAATCATAACAGTTATAGCTTCATTACCAAATTGTTGAGCTTCTCCTGCTAAAATGTAAGCTTCATCTAAAACAATAACTCCACCCTTGTTTTTATTAATTACAGCTTCAGTCTTAGGTGCAGTTTGCCCAACATATTTACCAATCAAATCTTGTGCAGCAACAAAGGCAACTTTATCACTCTTAATATAACCTAATTTATGAAATAAAGGAGCAACAATAGATGCAACTGTAGTTTTACCAGTTCCAGGATTACCAGTAAACACCATATGTTTACTAAAATCATCAAACTCTAAATTATCTTTAGTTCTATTTTTAAATAACATAGTAGAAAAAACATCATCAAATATATCTTTTACATTATCAAGACCAACTAGTTGATTTAATTTTTCCATCGCCTCATCTATTGCACTATTTATATCTTCATCATTTACTTCTTCGTCAACTTTTTCTATATTACCTACATTTTCATTAGCGAAATCAAATTCTTTTTCTAGCAATTTTACATTATCCCTAGTTAAAGCATATAAGTTATCATAATCTCTTTTAATTTTACTAACATCATTTGATTTTAATATTTTAAAAATACATTGTATTTGAACATAAAAATATGTTACTGAAGAAGAAAAATCATAATTTAAATCACGAAGAGCCTTCATTGCCTCTAAATTAAATTTATAATCTTCTAACAAATCTTTTAATGCCTCTTTTATTTCATTTATATCTTCACTATTCGTAACTACTTGATGTGTATAATCTGTTATTCTTTTTATTTCATCAGTATCAATCAAATCAACTGTTTGATATTCTTCATTTTTTAAATCATCATCTTCATAAACTCCATTTTGTTCACAAAAAATATTTATAGCGTCTTTTAATTCTTCACTTGATTCCATATCTTTAATATTATCTAAAGTATTATCATCAATACATAAAAACTTTTGATTAGGTGCTAATTTAACAATACCTTCCTCATATAAATATTTATCTTTTTGGATTTTTTTAATATAGTTATACATTTCATCTAAATCATCCATCATCATTAACTGCTCAACTTGATCAGGTAAAATTAATGTAAAATCAAAACCTAATTCATCCTTTAATGAAAAATAATAATCAACTGAACCATCATTATCAACAAAACCATTCATATTTCTATTGGAATCTATACTATTAATTTCATTACTAATTAATCCTGAAAATGGATATTTTTTGATTTTCATTTCATCTGAATTTTCATCATAAAAACCAATAATCATATTTTCTTCGGCATCCTTAAATAATTTTATTTCAACATCTTCAAAACTATTAGCGTCAGTAAATTTCTTATATAATTCATCTTTTGTATAAACTTCTCCAACACAGTAATCTATAGTATCATCAGTAATAACTGGATCAGTTATTAAAAATCTCCCTTTATTTAATTCATCCAAAAACATATTAGAATTCTCATCATATAATCCTTTTATTACATAACAAGGTTTAAACCTATAACTAAGCTTTTCTCCATCTAATACTTCTTTCTTATATAAAATTGTATAAACCATTTCTTCCATTTTAATTCCCCCTAAAATTGCAAAAAAAGTCTATAAACATAAGGACGAATAATTCGCGGTACCACCTTATTTTATAGACTCTTCTATACACTCAAATCTTTAACGCAGATTTACGATTATTTTATACATTTGATGTCTTCATTATTTAATAACTAAAAAGTTTTCACCAAGCACTTCTTCTCTAAATAGATATTAATAACTACTCTTTCAAACAAATATTAATTTAATTATATAATATATTATCTAAATTACGCAAGTCTTATTTTAATTTAATAAACTGATGATTAATTTCATTAACCTTTTCTATTTCCTTATTAAAA
>CAZYZU010000023.1:0-12531 GCA_964652065.1 uncultured Muribaculaceae bacterium | reverse complement strand
AAAATAGTATATTAAAAGTTGAAGAATTAAGTTTTACTTATGATAAAGAAAAATTTGTTTTAAAAGACTTAGATATGGAATTTAATCAAGGTGTTGTTTATGGAATATTTGGAAGAAGTGGTGCTGGTAAAAGTACCCTTCTATCTCTGCTTGCTGGATTAGAAACATCTAAATATGGACACATCTATTATAAAAATAAAGATCTATTTAAAATGAATTTAGATAAATACCGTTGCAATGAAATAGGAATTATATTTCAAGCATATAACTTATTACCACAATTAACCGCCATAGAAAATGTTATATTATCAATGGATATTAGTAATTTAAAAATAAAAAACAGAGAATCAAGAGCAAAAAAATTATTAGAAAGAGTTGGTCTAAATGAAGAATTAATGAATCGTCGCGTCCTACAGTTGTCAGGAGGAGAACAACAAAGAGTAGCCATAGCAAGAGCCCTATCCTATGATTCAGATGTTATTTTAGCAGATGAACCAACAGGAAACCTAGATCCAGAAATGGAAGATGAAATAATAGATTTATTAATTGATTTAGCTCATAAAGAAAATAAATGTGTAATTATAATTTCACATTCTAAAGATGTAAAAAATAAAGTAGATAAAATATATCATTTAATAGGTGGTAAATTAAGTAATAAAAAAGTAGAAACAAAATAAAAGGTCACTAATGACCTTTTTTCTTATTCTTTTCTTTTAATTGTTTATTATACTCTTTTAACTTTTCTTTATTTTCTTTTACAGACATCCTAATTTCATTAAGTCTCTTCTTAAGATTAACAACTTTATTTTTATCTCTACCAGAAATTCTTGGGAAGGCATTAAGTAAACGTCTAATAAAGAAAGAATTTTTAATACTTTCATTAACTAATAATTTAATTTCTTCAGTCGCATCATGGTCTGTATATTTATTAGAAGAAATTTTAATTTTACAAAGAGTAATAATAGAAATAACTAAATCAGTTACAAATATAGCTACTAATATTAATCCTATGATAATTAACGCAGTCGATGATAACATATTTATAATAGGAAATATAACAGGATTAATTACATGTACTAAAGCTACTCCACCTATTCCAAATAAGAATGAATTTAAAAGACAAATTCTTCCATCAATATTAAATTTCATTTCTGAATAATCCCACCAACGAACTTTAAATATCTTTTCTAAAATTAAACTTGTAAAAAATTCTGTTATAGAACAAACTACAACTGACATTACAAATAAAGCTACTAAATCATTTTGATATTTTTCTAAAAAGAAATTCATTAAAACTGCACTTACTCCATATATTGGTAAATAAGGTCCCATAAAGAATCCCCTATTTAAAACAATCTTTTTACTATCAATACTACAATATATTGCCTCAGATAAATATCCAATAAACGAATAAATTATAAATAAGATAAAAAAATAACAAAAATTATATAACATATCTCCACCGCCAATATTATCAGTATAACACAAAAAAAATAAGAGTCAAATCTCTTATTTTCATAAAAATATTATTACAAGTAAACCAATTATTAAACAATAAATTGAGAAATAAGCAAGTTTTCCTTCTTTAACAATTTTAGCAAACCACTTAGTAAATATAAATGTAAATACTCCAGCAAGTATTGCCGCAATTATATATAAAATCCAAGTAGCAGATGAAATTGACATTTCAATTAAATCTTTTACTCCTAAAATAGAAGTCGCAATTGAAATTGGGATATATAAAATAAAGGAAAAATTAAATGCAGTTTCTCTTTTTACACCTTGAAACATCGCTCCAACAATTGTTGCTCCACTTCTACTAATTCCAGGTATAACACTAATCATTTGATAAATACCAACTATTATAGCATCTTTAAATGATAATTTGTCACGATCTTTCTTACCCTTAAAGTTTCTTATTAAGAATAAGAATAATGCTGTAACTAAAAGCATAATTCCAATAAATTTAACATTCTCTTCTAAAGTTTTTAACAAATCTAACTTAGTAGCAATAATACCAAATAATCCAGCTGGAATAGTTGCAATAATTATTTTTAAACAGTAATTAAAATCAAGCTTTGTAGTTTTTCTTTCTTCTTTTTTAAAGATAAATGTAAAGAATGATTTTAATAATTTAATAATATCTTTTCTAAAAATTATTGCTATTGCAATTAAACTACCAAAATTAGTAATAGTAGCTAAAACTTCAAAATTAATATCAAGACCTTGATGCATTTTTTCAATTATTGTTTGAAGTATTAAAATATGTCCACTACTAGAAACAGGAATTGGTTCTGTAACACCTTGAAGAATTCCTAAAAACATATATTCTAATAATTTAATCATTATTTTTCTCCTAACTTATAACTTATAATTGACCCAAGTCCTAAAAATACTATTCCAATTAATATTTGAACTATTGAGAATGATATTTTAATACTTAAAGCAGTAGATAAAGGTATTGCTATAACACTTGCTACAATAAACCCTAATACTCCAAAATAAGTTTTTGTTTCATATTTTTTAAATAAGAATTCAATTAATTTAGATATTAATACTATACCAATTAAAACCCCTATTCCAAATACTCCAAGTATTAAGAAATTTGATCCAAGATTTTTAAATTTAGTAAACTCTTTTATAACTGCAATAACTGGATAATAATAACCCAAAAGCATAAGAACTAATGAACCACTTACTCCAGGTATTACCATTGTAGCAGCAGCTACTACTCCTACAATAAATAGTAATATATAACCAATTCCTGAAAGATTAGCTAAGTCAATTGCTTCCCCTGTTCCAAATAAAGATTTAGAAACAGCCATAAATATAACTAATAAGAATGTAAGTGAAAAAATAATATAACTAGTTGCCTTCTTAGAATCTTTTTTACCCTTAACTTTACCTGCAAGTAAAGGAATACCACCTAATACTAATCCCATAAAGAATAATGTTGTTGGAATTGGAAAATGTTTATAAGAATAATCTATAACATTACTAAGTGATAATATTGCAAGTCCCATACCAATAACTATTGGTATTAAAAAACGAATATTTTTCTTAAAGTTTGAAAAGAAATGACTAATTGCGCCAATAAACTCTTCATAAATACCTAATATTAATGCAAGTGTTCCACCACTTACTCCAGGAATAATATTTGCTATTCCCATAATGAACCCTTTAATTACTAACATAATACTTTTTTTCATAATTTCTCCTAATTTTCAAATATTTCCATAACTATTGGAACAACATGCTTCTTTCTAGAAACACATCTTTCAATAAATTTACCTTCACTAATTTTTGAATCATTGTAAAGGATTTCCATTTTATCTTGTGCCTTAGAATTATAAATTACATAAGAACCATTTTTAATAATATCTGTAACATATAAAGCTAAGAAATCATAGTTGTTAGCAAGACTTACTTCATCAAGTACATGAACATATTCTTCTAATTCATCTCTTATTTCATCAAAATTCATTGTAAAGAACTGTCCTATTGCAAAAGTCTTTTCTCCAACAGTATACATTTTAAAGTCATTATAAAGTACATCTTCTTTACTCATGCCATCAAGTGAAGTACCAGCTTTTAACATATCCATTCCATATTTTTCATAATCAACTCCTGCAATATCAGCTAACTCTTTAACAGCGATATTGTCTATTTTAGTAGCTGTAGGACTCTTTAATATTAATGTATCTGATAATATACCAGATAATAAACATCCTGCTATATCTCTAGGTATTTCTACATTTCTTTCTTTATATAAAGTATAAACAATTGTACAAGTAGATCCTACTGCCATATTTCTAAAATTAACAGGCATATTAGTAGTAATACTTCCTAAATTATGATGATCAACTATTGCTAAAATTTCACTTTCATTAATACCATCAGCACTTTGAACTTTTTCATTATGATCAACTAACATTACTTGTTTAGGAGTTTTCTCAGATAAATCTGTTATTTTTAATAATCCTAAACATTTATTATTTTTATCTACAATTGGATAATTAGTATGTTTAAGCTTATTATTAATATCAACTACATCATCAACATAATCAGTATCAATAAATTTAGCCGGATTATAACTTCTAATCATTGTTTTAATATAATTAGAAAGAGATATAACTCTTGATACATGATATGTATCATAAGGAGTTCTAATGATATTTACACCAGTTTTCTTAGCAATTTCTAAATGTTCATCTTTAACTAATCCATTACCTGTAATAATCATTAATTTAATAGAAGAATTAACTGCGTATTCAATAATACTATGTCTATCACCTACTATTAAAATATCATCACTACCTAATTTAACATTCTCAATAAAAGTTGTACTTTTAAATGCTGCTGCTAAAATATTACCTTTAATTTCTTTATCAAATAAAAGTACTTCTTCTCCTTCAATTGAATCAATAATATTTTGATATGATGTATCAAGTGACATTCCATTTTCATGAATCATAGTTCTTGATAAATCTTTAATAGTAATTAAGCCTGTAAAATCATTATTATCTTTTACAATTGGAAGACCAGTAAGACCTTCATCTAACATATATTGATAACCCTTAAAAATAGAATCAGTTTCTTTTAAGAAGAAATCTTTATGATAATTAATATCTTTTAATTGAAGTTTAACATCATTTAAATAATCAGGTTCCTCCATTTTAAAGTTATCTATCGCATACTTTGTTTCTTTATTAAGTGCTCCTAAAACTCTAGCTTCTGTATCATTACCACATTTATTTTCTAAGTAAGATAAAGCTATCGCAGACATAACAGAATCAGTATCTGGCTTTTTATGTCCAAAAATCATTGTTTTCACATATATCACTTCTTTCTACTTACAAAATTATAACATATAACTAATTTCTTGAAAAGTTAAACTTTACAAAATAACCCTTTTATTATATAATAACCACTACAAAGTTTGAGGGGCATTAGGTATGAAAGAAAAAATTATAAAAATGAATGTATTTATAGGATCAATTTTAATACTTACTGGAATATTTATTCAATTTGAAAATACTATAACTACTCTTTTCAAAAATAATAAAATGAATTTAAGTTTAGCAGAAGTTGATACTTATTATGATAATAGTAACAGTATAGAACAAATTAGTTATGTTGATACATCATGGAACTGGCCAACTACTAATGAATATTATTTAAGTTCTTATTATAGTAATTACCCTCCTGCTATTGATATTGTTCCTAATAATGGAGATTTAAATATTTATTCAGCCTATAGTGGTGAAGTAGTTACTAATAGTTATAAATGGGATGGTGGAAATTACATAGTTATTAAACAAGACAATGGTTATTGCAGTTTATACTGTCATCTATCACAAAAATTAGTTAATGTTGGAGATAAAGTAACAAAAGGTCAAGTAATAGGTATTATGGGAAGAACTGGAGTAGCAACAGGAGTTCACCTTCACTATTCTATTTGGACTGGTTACCCTTATTATTCGTCATCTGTTAATCCATTAGATTTTTATTAAAAAAATAATATAGGAATTTCTATATTATTTTTTTGTATTTAACTTTTTTATAAGTATCAACATTAGTGGAAATACGAACTATATCTTTATCTAATATATTACCTAAATTATATTTATCCATCATATTATATTCACCATCGCCAGTAGCTAAAACATACCCTAAAGCATTTATAAAAATATCTTGAACTTTTCTTAATTGAAATCCATCCTTATTTCTTTTTCTTTCATTACCAGGATAAAATAATATCTTATCTTCTTGTTCATGATAAAATATTGGTTCTCTATAATTAGGTTCTTCTCTAGTTCCAATACCATTTTCTCTAGCAAGTCCAGTATTATAAATTTCTTCATCTTTTAAATATGTAAATATATCTTTATATAAGAAATCTCCCCTAGAATATTTGTTTTTTACATCAATTGGCATAGGTTTATGAAATTGATCTGGATAATAAGAAATTTGTTCATATGAAATTTTACCTAATTTTTTATTCAACCTATCAAGCGCTTTAATTAATGACTCATCGTAAATAAGACCATTAGTAATCATAGAAATATCAGAAACATAAATATCATTTTCAATAATTGTATTAATTATATATTCAATAGCTCCTACATTAAGAAGAGGTTCCCCACCAGAAAAACTCAAATAATTAATATCAGTAACTTTATAAAACTCATTTTTAAACAATTTATCTATAGCTTCATAATTAATATCTATATTTTGTGCTTTACCACGCATACAAAAAGCACATTCTTGGTTACATTTTCTAGTAACTTCAAAACAAAGCCCATCAAGTAATAATTTTTTCATCATAATCCCCCAAATATTAAATCTTATTAAATAAACCATCAATAATAGAATATAAATAAATACTAATAGGTTTACTACATCTTTTACTAATTATATCTTTATAACCATTTAATTGTTTATTATATAAAATATCATTTGTATTTTTTAACTTATAATCTATAATAATAATTTCTTTATCATTTTCAATCATTAAATCAATAATACCATGTTTTTCTACTAAATCTTCATTATAAATAAATTCATATTCCTTATAAAATTTAGAATTAATATTATTTTGTATTATATCACTATTAATAAATTTAGATACTTTCTCTTTTACAAAATCATCTAAGTTGAAATAATCAGGATTATTAAAATCTATCATTTCTAAAACTTCATGCACTTTTGTACCATAATCCATTTTTATTTGTTCTTCTTTTGTAATTAATTTATTACCACCTTTAGAGAACTTTTCTTCTATTTCTATTTCTCTATCAAAATTTAATAATGAAATATTTATAGTATCATTACTAATAAATTCATGATAATCATTATTACTTTGATTAATTAAATAATCTTTTGTACAATCTACTTCAACTACATTAATATAATCAGATATATCATTATAAATTAACTTCATCATATCTAAAAAAGATTTCATCTTCCCTTTAGAATAAGAAGTATTTAAAATTAAATTATCATCTTCTATTTTAGGCATAACAATAATCATTTTTTCTTTAGCCCTAGTTACCGCAACATATAAAAGCCTAATTTTCTCACTTATTTCTTCTTTTTTATTATCTAATTTTAATAATGTTTTAGTAATAGTTGGTTTAATATATTCATTAAAATATGGTGTAATTATTCCAAATTTATTACTATATAAAACATTGTCATTTAACTCTCTAAAACTAAATTCTTTACTAAATCCTGAGAAATAACAAATAGGAAATTCTAATCCTTTAGATTTATGAATAGTCATAATCTTAACTGAATTACTACTACTATTATTCAATGAAAAACTTACCTTACCCTCTTCTTCAATAACAGTATCTAAATATTCAATAAAGTCTTCTATATCTTTACCATTTTCTTCAAAACTATTAAGTAAATTATAAAAATATTCAAGTCTTACTCTCCCTACTTCTATATTAGAAACAGTTAATAATTTTTCTTCATAATTAAAGATATCACACATTTTTATAAAGAAAGCTTTTGGAGATAATTCATAATAATAATTATATAATTCACATAATTTTTTATAAATATCACTTTCCATAAAACTATCATTTACAAAATAATTAAATAAGTCATTATCATTAATATTAAATAAATAACTTCTTCCAATTGACATAAATAAATATTTAAATTCTTCTTTATAGTCTTCTCTATCTATACATCTAATTAATGAAAATATATTTTTTATTATATAAATATCTGTATCACTAACTAAATCTTCATCTTTATATAAAGTAAGTGGTATATGAAGATATTCAAATACTTTTTTATAATTATCAAAGTCACTAGTTCGATCAATTAATATTACAAAATCACTATAATTAATATCTCTTAATAATTTTTCATCTTTATCAAAAACTTGATATTTACTATTAACTTTATCTAAAATATCTTTTCCTATAATAAACATCTCTTGTTCATTATTAGTAAATTCCTTTTGTTTTAGATAAGTAAGAATAGAAAAATCATATTCTTGATTAGTATGACCTTCTTCATTATAAGTTTTATTACCAAAGACCATTCTATGACTTTCTTTATATGATGCCCCACCTATTTTATCATCCATTAAATTATCAAATACTAAATTTATATTATTTAAAACTTCTTCACGAGATCTAAAATTCTTTAATAAATCTATTTTTATACCTTTATCACTATTAGAATAAAGATCATATTTATTTTTAAATATATATGGATTAGCATTTCTAAAACGATAAATTGATTGCTTGATATCTCCAACCATATAAACATTATTATGACTAATCAAAGAAATAAAATATTCTTGAATATCATTAGTATCCTGATATTCATCAACCATTATTTCTTGAAACTTTTCACTTAATTCATTTCTAATTGAAGAATTCTCTTCCACTACTTTTATAGCCATTCTACTAATATCAGAAAAATCAAACATATTATTATTAAGTTTATATTCTCTAAATAATTTATCAAGTTCCAAAACAATTTTTACAATCATCAAAGTATTATCTTTAGTACTAAGTAATTCTTTTTTTATTTCTTCACTATCATTATATATAATTAAAGATTTTATTTCTTTAATCATACTAGTTATTTGATCTTTTATTTTTTTAGCTTCTTCTTCTGTGTTTTTAGGAAGAGATGGAAATCTTCCATCAAGAGACATAACAACATCATCGTAAGAAGTTGCTTTAAATAATTTTAATAAATAGTCTTCTACTTTTTCAATATAAGTACCATCCATATATAAAGATAATTCTTTAAGAGTCTTTTTTACCTCATCTATTATATTTTTAATATTTAAAAAATATTCATCTATTAAAGATGTAATATATTGCTCACTATAATATTTATCAATATAATTTTTCAAATACTCTTCCTTGTCATATCTCATATCTAATTTATCATTTAATTTAATAATTAATTTTTTTAATTCTTTATCATCTTTAAAACAAAAGTTATTAATTAAATTAGAAAACAATAAATCATTACTCTTATAATATTTATCAAATATAGAATCAATTAATTCTTGTTTTTTAATATTTAATATAGAAATATCAGTAATACCAATATCTCTACTTATATTTAAATAAGTATGATACTTTTTTACAATACTAAGTGAGAAACTATCAAAAGTAGTTATATATGCATTATCAATTAAATTAACTTCATTATTTAAATTTTCTTTTCTAAGTTTAGATCTAATTCTATCTTTCATTTCTTTAGCCGCAGCGTTAGTAAAGGTTAAAATAAGAAGTTCATCAATATGAATACCACTTTTAATTTTTCTAAGTACCCTTTCTGTTAAAACTGCAGTTTTACCACTACCAGCTCCAGCAGACACAATAATATTATTACCTTCTAAATTAATTGCGGATAACTGTTCTTCACTCCATCTAGTTGCCATTATCATCACCTCCAAGAAAATCAAGATTATCTACACTATCTAAATAAACAAAGTCTTTATTATTAACAAAACAAATATCTCTAAAAGAACAATGTTCACAAGATTTTTTCTTATCAATTACTTTAGGATTAATAGAAAAATCTCCACTAATAATATTACCAAAACATTTATTAACTTCTTTTTTTGTATAGTCTAAAATATTATAAATATCTTGATCATTAAGTACTTTACTATATCTAGAAAAAGATGAATCTTTATTTATTTTCATACTCTTAATAACTTCACTATTTTCATATGATTTATCCCATTCATATAATCTATCTACATCACTTGTAGAATAACCTTGTAATTTTAAATTATCTGCTTTTATATATTCTAAACTCTTATTAGCTTCCCATTTAAAAGATGGAAATAAAACTCTTTGAAAATACATTCCACTAAATATAGGATTATCAAACAAATTAGAATTACTAAGCAAATATAAATATATAGGTAGCTGCATATCAAGACCATATTTCATATTATTAATACTAGTATTTATATTACCTGTTTTATAATCAATTAAAGAAAAATAAGTATCATTAACATTTTTATTATAAATAATTTTATCAATCTTGCCTGTAAAAACTGCCTCTATATCTTTATTTATTTTTATATTAATTTCTTCTTCACATAACTTATCATGATAATTAGAAATTAATTCTTGATTTTTAATTATTTCAATATCTTCTAATAATTTTTTTTCTAAATCATTTAAGAAAAACATCTCACTTAATGAAAGCTCTCTTTTTTCTAAATATTTATTCCATTCATAAGAAAAATCAAAATCATCATTATACATAAGAGAAAATATATTATGAAACAAATTACCTACAAAAATAGAAAAAGTATCACTAAATTTATTAACTCTTAAAACATAATTAATATAATATTTAAAAGCACAATTATTATATGTATTTAATGAAGTATAACTTAGTTTTAATGAATTATTTATATAATTTAGATAAGATGAATTTGAAATACCAGTAAAATTATTTTGATAGGTATTATAAGGTATTTCATAATGGCTTAATAAAGGTGAAATATTTTTATTAATCTCCCCATACTTATAATAATTATCTAGATAATTACCAAGTAATAATTTATTATAAAGATCTGAATCATAAATAATATTACTATCAAACTCTTCTACTAATAAATTTTCTTCATCAATTATAACTGAAGGTAAAAAGCTATTAAAATTACTTTTTTCTTTATATGATAAATATAAATTTTTAATACTCGCTAAAGTATTTTTTACAAGAGTTTTTTCTTTAATATTTTTATCTACTGTTTTATATAAAGCTACTTCACTTTTTATATTATCACTAATATAATCTTCATCTTTATAAGTTACTGGAACAAGATCTTGATTAAATCCCAATATAAATAAATAATCATCATCTCTTATAATACTACTCTTATAATCAATTATATTAACTGCAGATTTATACTTATTAGGTTTTAAATAAGTATGTTTTAACTTATCAATTAAAAATATCTCATAGTTAGGATCATCTTCTAAAGATACTAAAGAGTTAATAACATTAATTAATTTAGTAGTAATTCTATTATTAAATGAAGGTATCTTGTTGTTTTTTAAATATTCTTTTACAAATTTAGTCCCATATATTGATTCTCCTAAATCAATATTAATAGGAATATTAAAATAATTAAATAATCGTGAAACTGTATATAAATAATCATTTCCTACATTAGAAAGATAAATATGATTTAAATCTACCCCTTCTTTTATTAAAGAAATAATAGAACAAATTACATATAATACTTCATCTTCTAAAGTAGAACATTTAACTACCTTTTTATTTAGTTTTTTATTCGCTTCATCTACCATTAAATAATTAGAAAACATTTCTTCTTCATATTTATCTAAATTATTATATTTATATATAATCACTTTTTTATTAGATAAATATTTAGAAAAAGACTTATCAAAATATAAAAGATTATTATCAATTAATTCTTTTTTTAAATCTTGTAAAAAAACTAGTTTATCACTCTTATAATCTTTATTAATATCTATTACATATAAATTATTTAAATAAATTTTAACTACATCTAAATTCCAATTATATTTAGAAATTAAATAACTAATAGTTTTGTTATCATAAGAATAAAAATAATAACTTTTAAATTCTTCTTTAGTCATATATTTAATATTAATCAATTCTTTACTATACTCTTTTAAAAGAGTCATTTTAGAACTATTAGGTGTTACTACAAGTAAATCTAAATCTCTATATTTATCTATTAATTCCATATTATTATCACCTATATATATTATATCATTTAATATATAAAAATGGCAGAAAAAAAAGAAGACTATGCTTCCTTAACTTCTACAACTGTTTGTTTTTTGTAACTTCCACATTTTTTACATACTCTATGTGGTTTAATCATTTCTCCACAAGATTGGCATTTAGTCATTCCTGGTGCTACCATAGCTTTATGAGCTTGTCTTGTTCTTTTTCTAGTTTTAGAAACTTTACGAAATGGTACCGCAAACATTTGAATATCTAATTTTAACATATTATCACTCCTTTTTATCAAAGTTTTTTAGTAAATCACTAAATGGATTATCTGAAGATAAATCATCATCCTCACTTACTAACTTCCATCCATTCCCATGAAATTCACTGAGATCCTTAACCTTAGTAAACTTTAAGGGAACCTCTAGTACTATATTTTCCCACAAAAGCTCGAATAAATCAAGCTTATTTTCATCTTTTTGTAAATTTTCTTCTATTTTATCATCATAAACAATAGATATTGGGTAATCTACACTCTCTAATGAGATAGAATCTTCTAATATCAAATTACAATTAATATTTAAGGTTCCAAATAATTCATTATCTACATAATAAATCCTACCCTCAACATGTAATTTTTCAATATCTTTAACATCACTATCAATATAATAATCACTAGGAATAGTAAAATCATCATTAATTACATATTCACCATCAAAATTTAAATCAATATTCACATAATCACGTATAATCTAATTATGGTCTAAATGACCTATATTAGATCCCTTTCTATTT
>CAZYZU010000022.1:0-12559 GCA_964652065.1 uncultured Muribaculaceae bacterium | reverse complement strand
ATAATTTTTTTGTGAATTTTTAGTGAAAAAAAGAAATAGAATAAATCTATTTCTAATTATCTTTTGTGTCATTTGGTTTCATTAAAGGAAACATAACAACATCTTTTATATTTTCTGCATTTGTAAGAAGTTGAACAATTCTATCAATTCCCATACCCCATCCAGATATTGGAGGCATTCCATATTCCATTGCTGAAATATAATCATAGTCCATATCCATTGCTTCTTCGTCTCCAGCTTCTTTTAATTTTGATTGTTCTAAAAGCCTATTTTCTTGTTCAATTGGATTAACAAGTTCTGAATAACCATTAACTATTTCAGCACCATTAACAACCAATTGGAATCTATCCGTAATTTCTTTATTATCGTCACTTGTACGAGCAAGTGGTGATAAATCAATTGGATGTTCAGTTAAATAAACAGGTCCAATCATAGATGGTCTTGCTACCTTTTTATATAAAACATCTACTAAATTTCCAAATCCTAAATTATCAATTGGAGTTTCACTTTCAAGTTCAATTTTATCTTCTTTTATTTTAGCAAGAAGTTTTTCTTTTGTATTATATTCATTAATATCAATATTAGAATGTTTGATTAATAATTCTCTAAATGATACACTTGGCCATTCACCACTAAAATCAATTTCTTTATCACCAAAATTAACAGTTAAAGTACCAAAAATATTTTGAATTATAGTTTGTAACATATTTTGAATTAACTTCATATTATCTTTATAATTATAATAAGCTTGGTAAGCCTCTATCATAGTAAAATCTTGTAGATGAGTTTGATCAATTCCTTCATTTCTAAAACATCTTCCTACTTCATAAACTTTAGGAATCCCACCAACTACAGCTCTTTTCATATATGTTTCTGGGGCAATCCTTAAATAAACATCCATATCTAATGCATTATGATGAGATTTAAAAGGTCTTGCTGTTGCACCACTTGCTTTATTATTTAAAATTGGAGTTTCAATTTCCATATATCCTAAATTATCTAAATAATGTCTTAATTCTCTAATAAATTTAATTCTTGTAACAAATCTATCTCTTGTATCTTGATTCATTATTAAGTCGACATATCTTTGTCTATAACAAGCTTCTTGATCTGTTAAACCATGAAATTTTTCTGGAAGTGGTTTTAATGCCTTTCCTAAAAACTGGAAATCATCAACACGAATTGTTTTTTCTCCTGTGTGTGTCGTAAAAACTTCTCCACATCCACCAATAAAATCACCAATATCAATGTTTTCTTTAAAAAATTTATATTTTTCTTCTCCAACCATATCTATTTTTATTGATAACTGAACTTTTCCTTCAATATCTCT
Source organism: uncultured Muribaculaceae bacterium (assembly GCA_964652065.1). Classification (GTDB taxonomy): domain Bacteria; phylum Bacillota_I; class Bacilli_A; order RF39; family UBA660; genus UMGS995. Next base: position 11,229 of record CAZYZU010000022.1, on the reverse strand, counting down.
AATTGTAAGGAAACTCATTTTACCCATTTTTCTCATAAAAACAATACGTCCTGCAACTTTAACACCAGTTGTACCATCTTCTAAAGAAGATACATCTTTTATTTCATGAGTTATTTCATATCTCTCAGGATATGGATTACAAAACTCTCTTATTTTTTCTACTTTTTCTCTTCTTACAACTTCTTGTTCGCTTAACTCTCGCATACTTCTAACTCCTCTGCTAATTCATTTTCTTTTACTACTTTTGTATGTGTTATCAAATCATGAATACCACATTTATCTTTTCTTGATAATATCATAATAGCACTACCAAATATTATACCATATTGAATAAATTGAAAAATTCCAGTTGCATAAAAATATACATTTTTAGAACTAAACATCGTAAAGCATAATACTACTATATCAAATAATATAAAATCAATTATTAACGATCTAAACATTATATCATTAATTGATAAATCACTATTATCTGATTTTGATATTTTGATTTTTAATAATTTTTTACCCATTGTTTGTCCATTATTTTTAAATTGAAAAACAATAAAATATAAAGCAAATATTATAATTGTAATTATAGATGTTAATCCAGTTTGTCTAGACATATCATAACTAATATCTGCACTTTTATTTAAATAAGTTTTTTCATCAATTTTTCCCTTTGTATATTGCTCCATAACTGTAGTTGCTTCTTTTGATAATTTATTATAATTACTACTATTAGTTAATGGATAAGTTATTAATGATGCAATAAAACTTACCATAAAGAAATCTATTATAAATGCACCTAAACGTTCTATAAATGATGCCTTTTTATTTTTTACTTTCTTTTCTTTTTTAGGTTTTGTTTCTTTATTTTTTATTACTTCTACATTTTCTATTTTTTCTTTTTTCTCTTTTTTTACTTTATTAATTTTCTTTTCTGCCATTTTTAATTTCCTCCTTATAACTTGTTAATACTTGCATTATATCATGAATATTTAAACATTGATATACCTTATTCTTAATTTCATTTGCCCCAGGAAGACCTTTAAAGTACCATCCAATATGATTTCTAATTTCAAGAATTACTACCTTTTCTAGTTTAGTATCTTCTAAATATTTTAAATGTTTCATACACATATCAATTTTATCAAAAACAGTTGGAAAATTTATTACTTTATTTTCATCAATTAAAGATATTGATTGTTTTATTAACCAAGGATTTCCTAAAACTCCTCTTCCTATCATAACTGCATCACAACCAGTTTCGTTAAGCATTCTTTTTACATCTTCTGCAGTTTTTATATCACCATTACCAATAACAGGTATTAATACATTTGATTTTACTTCTTTAATGATACTCCAATCAGCTTTACCACTATAACCCTGATTTCTTGTCCTAGGATGGATACAAATTGCACTTGCTCCAGCTTTTTCTATTACTTTTGCAACTTCAACTGCATTTATATTATTTTGATCCCATCCACTCCTAATTTTAACTGTAACAGGAATAGGAACAGCATCAACAACAGACTTAACAATTTCATATATTTTTTTTGGAGATTTCAATAAAGCTGAACCAGCTTGAGCACGAAGTGCAACTTTTGGAACAGGACATCCCATATTAATATCTATAATATCAGGATGCATATTTTCATATATATATTTAGCAGCTACAACAAAGCTATCTACGTCAGTACCAAAAATTTGTTGTGATATAGGTCTTTCATAATCAGTCATATACAACATATCAATAGTCTTTTTATTACCATACATTATAGCCTTATCACTAACCATCTCTGCATATATTAAACCACAACCCATTTCCTTAGCAATTCTTCTAAATGCTGAATTAGATATACCAGCCATAGGTGCAAGAACTATTTGATTTTTAATTTTTACATTACCTATATTCCACTCCATAATATCTCCTTTGAAAGCAAAGATAGTATACTATAAATATCAATTTTTTTCAACAAAAAAGAATTAGTCTAAACATCTAATTCTTTTATTAATTCTGCCTTACTCATTTTAGAATAATTCTTAACGCCTTTTTCTTTAGCTAGTTCTTTTAATTTTGTAACAGACATTTTTTCTAAACTAACATCATCTTCTTCAGGCATTTTACCATTCTCAACTAAATAATCAATTTGTTCTTTAGTAAGAGTTTCATATTCTAATAGAGCTTCTGCAATTAACTTTAATAAATCTTTATTTTTCTTAATAATTTCAGTTGATTTTGCATGACACTCATTAATAATTTTTCTCATTTCCATATCAATTTCATTTGCAACTTCATTTGAAAAATGTTGACTCTTATTATAATCACGTCCTAAGAAAACACTTCCTTCTTGTTGTTCAAATTGAAGAGGTCCTAAGTCACTCATACCATATTCAGTAACCATAGCACGTGCAATCTTTGTTGCTTTTTCAAAATCATTATGAGCGCCAGTAGTAATTTCTCCAAAAACTATCTCTTCAGCAGTACGACCACCAAGTAATCCTGTAATTTCTTCTAATAAATCTGTTTTAGTTGAACACATTTTTTCTTCACTTGGAACCATCATATTATATCCACCTGCAGAACCACGTGGTATAATTGTTACTTTTTGAACATCATTTGCATTATCAAGTTTTAATCCAATAACTGCATGACCAGCTTCATGATAAGCAATTAATTTTCTATCATTTTCACTATATTTATGAGAAGTTTTTGCAGGCCCCATCAATACACGGTCAGTGGCTTCATCTACTTCACTCATAGTAATAACTTCTTTATTTCTTCTAACAGCTAAAAGTGCTGCCTCATTTAATAAATTTTCAAGATCAGCTCCACTAAATCCAGGAGTTCTCTTTGCAAGATTATCTAATGTAATACCATCAGCTAATTTTTTATTTTGAGAATGTACTAAAAGTATTTCTTCTCTACCTTTAACATCTGGTAAATTAACAGTTACTTGTCTATCAAATCTACCTGGTCTTAAAAGTGCAGGATCTAATACATCAGGTCTATTAGTTGCGGCAATAATAATAATTCCTTCATTTTCACCAAAACCATCCATTTCAGTAAGTAACTGATTTAGTGTTTGTTCACGTTCATCATGACCTCCACCTAAACCAGTTCCTCTTTGACGACCAACTGCATCAATTTCATCAATAAATATTAAACAAGGTGCATTTCTTTTAGCTTGTTGAAACATATCACGTACACGACTTGCTCCAACTCCAACAAAAAGTTCTACAAAATCAGAACCACTTATAAAGTAAAATGGAACATCTGCCTCACCTGCAACAGCTTTAGCAAGTAAAGTTTTTCCCGTACCTGGAGGACCGAACAATAATACTCCTTTTGGAATTCTTGCCCCTAATTTTTGGAATTTTTTAGGATTTTTTAAGAAATCAATTAATTCTTTAACTTCCTCTTTTTCTTCCTTTAATCCAGCTACATCTTTAAATGTTACTTTATTTTTATCATTACTTAATTTTGCTTTACTTTTCCCAAAATCTAATGAATTTTTATTACCAGCCATTTGACGATTAAAAAAGAAGAAAGCTAAAGCAATTAAAATTACAAATGGTAAAACATTTACCAATATCATTAATAATGTTGATGATTCAGGATCTGCTTCTGCTTCTAATTTAAAGTTTTGAACATCACTCGCATCAACTATTTTTTTCATTACTTGATCACTTTTTGGTAGTCTTACAAAAAATGATTCATTCTTTTTATAACCTTTTAGCGCTCCTGTAATTTCGTAAGTTTGTGCACTCTCTCTTGCAGTAACAACTATATTTTTTAAATTTCCTTCATTTAATTCAGTCATGAATTCACTGTATGTTAAATTATTAACATTGTTATTCATTATATTAAAAACATAAAACACGCCTAATATAATTAAAAACATAAATAAATAAGGAACTAACCCTCTTTTTACACTTTTCTGATTAACTACATTTTTATTCATTTTTTTCCTCCTCTAGCAGTATTTCAATATTATATCACAATTTTCTTTCTTTTGTTTATCAAATTTAGATTTTTTTAAGCCTGGAATCCATAAGATATTTCCAATAGCATCAACAACTATTGGCCAAGTATCTCTACTAGCTAAATCTATTTTTTCTTCTATAAATATATCTTTTACTTTTTTACTTCCATTTAATCCTTTTACAAAAATTTTATCACCAAGTTTTCTAGTTCTAATTGTAATTGGTAAATTAATATCCGAATATGATAATCTACAAATATTATTAGAATTATCATCTGTTTCTTCTATACTTTTTATATGATGATGATTAGGCAAATCAGCATATTTATTAAATTCTATTTCATATTCAGTTATTTCTCCAGTTGCTTTTTTCAAATAAAATTCATTGTAACTTTTAATTGCTAAAATCTCATTTGGAAGATTTACCTCCATATTTGCTTTTTTACTATTAATTAAATAGTTTAACAAATCGATATGTTTATCATTAACTAATATCAAATCATCCTGATAAAATTCTTGCATTACATAATATAGTATTTCTTTTTGAATATATTCATCTAATCCTAAAAATTTATTAATTACAATTCTATTATTTTTCTTATTAACAACAGAAGCTAATGCCTTATCTCTTTCTTTATCTATATATTTAGATGCTTCTTCTAAATTTTCACTAAATTTTAAAAATTTTCTATGTACATTTGCTTCTTCTTCTTTTAAAAAAGGCAAAATATATTTACGATATCTATTTCTTGTATATTTCATTTTACTATTAGAATCATCAACATAATATTTTACATTGTTTTTTTCATCATATTCTTCTAATTCTTTTTTTTTATAATAAATTAAAGGTCTAACTATTTTATAGTTTTCCATTTGAACTATCTTATGAAAACCACTATATCCTTGTAAGCTTGATCCTCTTGTAATTCTCATTAACACCGTTTCAATCAAATCGTCTCCATGATGAGCAGTCATCAAATAATTTGCATTATATTTACGAACTAATTTATCAAAGAAATTATATCTTATATTTCTTGCCTCGTTATGAAAATTATCATCACCATATTTATCAATAAGCATTGTTTCTACCATAACATTTTTTTCTTTACAAAAATTTTTAATAAATTCTTCTTCTTCCATACTTTGCTTTCTAATATTATGATTAACATGTGCACAAATTAATTGTAATTCATATTTCTCTCTAACCTTTAAAAGCATATCAAAAAGTGCCATAGAGTCAGGTCCAGTTGAACAACCTATAACAATTACATCACCTTTATTAAAATTAAATGTATCTTCTATATTCATCTTTATCACCACCTATATTCTATACGATAATTACTCTTTTTACAATACAAAAAAATATTTTACGGAATACGTAAAATAATTTCTCCATCCTTTGAATAAGAATACTTTTCTCTTGCATATCTTGCTATATAATCTGGATCTTGTAATTTATTAGCATCAACTTGAAGAGCCTCTTGTTTTTCCTTTAAATTTGTTAATTTATGTTTTAATTCTTTCTTTTCTTGATATTTATCATAAATTTTTACCCAATATTTACCGATTGTATAAGTAGTACCAATAATAATAGCAATAGAAGCAACACCCAACAAAATCATTCTTTTAAATGATTTCTTAGTTTTTAAATTTTTCTTTTTCTTTGCCAATCTTATCACCTACTTTAATAAGTATAGTATACCACTTAAGAATTTGAAAACAACAAAATCGACCGAAATTTTCATTTTTTGACACTTTTTAAACACTTTTTAACTAAAGTCTTAAATTTATACACATATTTACTTAAATTGGTAAATCCAAAAATAAATCCTAAAGCAACAAATAACAAAAAGTAAACATGAATAATCCCATTATTTATTTTTTTCATAATAAGAAAATAAAATAAAGCTCCATCTAATACATAAATCACTGTAAAAAAAATTTTAAAAATCCGATTTCTAGAAAATAAATATCTATAATTTATATTAGTTAGTATTGAAAAAATTACTCCAAAAATAAAAGATATAAAAATAGATATTACTTGTATATAAATATTCATTATTTAAAAAGCCTATTAAAAATACCACTATCTTTAGATTTTTTTGTATTTTCATCTAAATAGTTAATACCAAAAATTTTACCTCTAATTGAAACATTACCCTGTATTGTATCTAACTTTATCAATTCCAATTCTTCTCCCTTAACTAAAATAAAACCCATACTCGTTTGAAGTAAAAATTGTTCAGTATCAAAGTTTTCTATTTTTTTAACTCCAGTTATTACTAAATTTTTTCTTTCTAATAAATTAATTCCATGTGTATAATTTCCTATTACTTCTTGTTTTTCCATATTTATTCCTCCTACAAAATAATATGTACAAGCTAGTAATTTATGACAAAAAAAAGATGAATTTATTCTCCATCTTCCACTACAACATCTTCTGCGTTTTTATAAGCCTCAAGAATAGCATCTTCAAACATAGATCTAACTTCTGGATTAATTGGATGTGCTATATCTCTATACCCACCAGTTGCTGTCTTACGACTTGGCATTGCAATAAATAAACCATTGTCTCCTTCAATAATACGAATATCATGAACAGCAAAACTATCATCTAATAATACAGAAGCAATTCCTTTCATACGAGATCCTTCTTTTTCAATCTTACGTACGTTGACTGATGTAATTTTCATGTCTAATCCTCCTTCTTAAAGCATAATACTTTATATGTATATTTTATAATACTATTATAAAAAATGCAATAACTATTTTTTTAAGACTATTTCTTTTATTTCAAGGCTTCCTGTTAAAATATCATTATAACTAAAAGATTTAACTCTATTGGTATTATCATTAACTTTTATAATAAAAATAGAATGGTAAACTTCTATTATCTTCCCTACAAAATTATCAGTTTGATTTCTTGCTCCTTTAAACCTAAACATAAATAACTCATTTTTGTGTTTAGTTATATAAGCTCTTATTTTATTTATATTCATCTTGGATACCCCATATACATAGTACCATTTGTAATAATACCACCAATACCATCAGATCCATATTTTGTTTTTTCAATCATAGGTATTAATTCAATATCCTTATTTTTAATAGATAACGCTATTGATGATGCAATTATAGCTGGATCTAGTGCATGAATATTAATTCTTTTGGGACTTGATGCAAAATTAGATCCTGCCTTTATCAATTCTTCATAATTAGATTGACATGCTCCTGAAATAATTATTAGTTTATTTTGATCTTTTTCATATTTTCTAGCCACTTTTATAGCGTCAATAAAATTTTTACTATTTTGATAATTATTAATGTCATTTTTATCATTTTTTTTCTTATAATAAGCATCATGACCAGTTATAACAACAATATCAGGATTATACTCATTCAAATATTTTTCAATATATTCAGAGATTTCATTTTCTTTTAAAGTAATTCCATATGCTTTAACATTTAAATCTCTATAAAAATTTATGCATCTTTCTAAATATTCCTCATCACCATCAATATGAAGTATTTTTCCTGGCAAATAAAAGTATTCATCTCTATTTAAATCTAAATCTTTTAAATTTTTATTTATAATCTTTCTATCATTTTTTAAAATACTCGGAATTTCTTTTTCTTTTTTTAAATCAGATATAGCACTATCAGCATATAGTCTTAAATCTACTCCTTTTAAGGTAGCAACACCATCACATAAATCAATAATTTTAAATAAAATGTCATTATTATATGAATTTCTACTAACATAATCGCCAATGTTTAAGTCCATAAAATCATCTCCACAAAATTATATGATTAAAAAAAAGAAATATTCTCAAGATAATACATTACTTATCTCAACAAATACTTCTACTGAAATTTGTTCTGCACGTGAAGAAAGACTTAATTCATTTTCTTCTAAAACTTTATTTATTTTATCTAAATCATAACTTCTTAAATTATTTCTAATAGTTTTTCTTTTTTGTTGAAAACTATCATGCACTATTTTTGTAAAAAAGTCCTCATCTTTTATATTATATAATACATCTTTTTTTGTAAAAGATATAATTTCACTATCTACATTTGGAACAGGTACAAACTCTTTTCTATTTACTTTAAATTCCCTTTTTACATTATAAAAACAATTTAAAAATACCGTAATAGATCCATATGATTTTGTACCAGGCTTTGCCGAAAACCTTTCGCCAACCTCTTCTTGAACCATCATAACTATCTTTGAAAAATCTAATTTTGATTCTATTAGCTTCATCAAAATAGGAGTTGTTATATAATATGGAACATTACTCATAAAATATAAATTACTATATTCATATTTTTGAATGTCTTTACAAATATCTCTTTTTAAAAAATCATCAAATATTATATTTACATTTCTATCATTAAATTCATTAAGTAAATATTCTTCTAAATCAGTATCAATTTCATAACATAGAACATTTTTAAATTTTTTTGATAACTCCTTAGTTAAAATTGCTTTACCTGGACCAACTTCAATTACTAGTGAATCTTCTTTTATATCAACTATATCAACGATGCTTTCCACAATTTTATTATCTTTTAAAAAATTTTGACCAAACTTTTTTTTAAAATTAAATTTTTCCATATTATCACCACTTCTTTAGTATATAATAAAAAAAAGAGGAAGTCTATAAAACTTCAACCTCAATCTTTTTTGCTATTTCTGATACTTCTTCTGTTTTTAATGGTTTATCTTTTATTATCTCTCTTTCATGAGCCATAAAAAATAAATTACCAATTATAAGTCCATACATCATTATTTTCATAAATGCTAAATAATCACTAAAATAATTAAAATTAACACCATAACCCATAATACCATTTAATAACATATTTTTGTCATAAATTGAACGAATACAAATTACTATTGATGTTGCAAAAACTAAACAACAAACTAAATTATAAAATAAATTATTAGTAATCCATTTTTGTTTCAAAAATATATTTACTAGAAATATTACTAAAATTAATAAATATGGTAAAAATATACTAATAGATTCAATCATATTCTTATTTATTCTTTGATACATTGATAAAACAATATAAAGAGTTAATCCAAAAGTAATCAGCAATAAAATAAATTTAAGAGATAAAAACATCACATTTAATATTTTTTTCATACATTACCTCCAGAAATATTTTCAAACCATACAGATACATCATAAATAAAATCTATAGCAGAAACATAATTATTTAAAATTGAATAATAACTATCTTTTGTCTCATCATAAATATCTACTTTTGAAGTATCACTACTAAAATAATAACTGCCATTATTTTTTAAATTTTTTTGAATATAATCTGTAGATTTAATTAACTGCTTTATATTATCTTCAAAAAAAGGTGTCATAGAAGGTAGTGACGATATTTGTAAATTATTATTCCCATCATTAATTGTTAAATCATATAATTCTTTTACTAAACATTCATTAGATATTTGAACCTGATAAAATTGTTGCATTTTATAAACATCTGAAATATTAAGTGTTTTCTTTGTCAATAATTTTTTTAACTCATCAGTATCTACTTTTTGAACACAAATACTAAGTCTTGATTTAATACTTGATAAACTATATGCATTTTCTGAACCTTTATAAGAATTTATATCAAAATTATTAATATTTTCTTTAATACCATTTAATTTATCACTAATTTCTTGATTTACTTGATAATCAGTATCTTGCTTTTCAAAAGATCTATTTACCTCTTTATAATGATATAGATTAATAAACAATAAAAAGAAACTAAAGCCAAAAACAAGTCCTATTATTGTATAACCAATAATATTTGAATATTCAATTAATATTTTTTTCATAAATACACCTCTCTAATTCAAAACTGGATTTGCAATTAATTTATAATTATAATATTTATTCATCCAATTAGTATCTGTTGCGCCACCTGTAACCCATAATCTAAGAGAATAACTATTAACTTCATCTCTATCTAAACTACCAGAATCTAAAAGATTGTTTTTTATATCAGCTAATGACCCAATTTTCTTTACGTGTCCATTTACTTTTAATTCGTATCTTAAAAATTTACGATTTAAAAACTGAGATTCATTTTCATTATCAACTATATCTTCAATTATTAATTCATATGAATTATATTGAGAACCAGAATTTATTACGTTAAATTCATATGGACTAATCATTTCTTTATCGTCATCTTTTATTGGTCCAAGATTACTTCCATTAAATTTTTGTGAATTTTCAATAACAAGAATTTTAAATGAATTAACTATATATGAATTATCTTTCAAAATATTAAAACTTAAAATAGATATAATTATTATTAATATAAATAATATTAAACTAAAAAATATTATAAAAAAACGTTTATTTTCCATTTTCATCACCATCATCTGAAAGAATTTCTATATCGTCATTCGAATCAACTATTTTTGTTTTTTCTTCTTCACCTATAATTTCTAAATCATCCGAATTATCATTAATTTTTTTCTTTTTTGATAAACCATTTTTTATTGATTTAATTATTTTCAAAATATCATAAATTACAACACACAAGCAAGGTATGACTACAACAATTATCCAACCATAAGATTTTGTTAAAAAATATTGAATATATCCAATTTTAGGAATTCTTAGCATAACTTTACCATAAATATTTTCAGTTTTTACCAAAGCGGTATCTTCAGAATTATTATTATCACCTTTTGTTCTAAAAAACACTTCCCCTGATTTTGATTTTTCAACACCAACAATTCTATGTGTTATAGTAAGACCAGAATATCTAGGATCACTAGAAAGAAAAGTAATTATGTCTCCAACTTTTAATTCATTTTCTTCTGCTCTTTTAATAACTATTGCATCCTCTACATTAATAGTAGGAACCATACTTGGACTTATTATTACATAAGCACCAAATAAAGGCTGTTTCGTTACACCATTTTTGATATTACGTTCCATATCAATAAAATACGCTACAAAGGCAATTGCAATTAAAAATAAAATAATGAATAATGAATATAATAATATTTTGGCAACAAAGTAATAAATCTTATAAAATATTTTTAAAATGCTTTTATTTGATTTATTTTGATCATCTAATTGTTTTATAACTGTATCCACATTTGAGACCTCCTATTATTCTATGTTAACTATATATTATCATGAAAAGAAAAAAAAATCACTATTAAAGAAAAAAAAAGAGAAATGATACTAGTACCTGTCAAGTACTCACTAAATAAAAAGATAAATTAATT
>CAZYZU010000021.1:0-12684 GCA_964652065.1 uncultured Muribaculaceae bacterium | reverse complement strand
TTCTAGACTTGATTTAGTGATGAGAGATAGAAAAGTATAAAATAATATTAAAAAAAGGCTATAATTAGATTTTTTTTATGCAGAAATGCTCAAATTATGGTATAATATTCTTGTATGTATAGGAATACCAAAATAGGGTGTAGGTGATTTTATGGAGATTTATAGTACTAAAAATGATTATTAAGAGTATAAATCTATCAAATTTTAGAAATTATTCCCATTTGAATTTATCATTCAATGATAAAATTAATGTTTTTATAGGCAAAAATGCTCAAGGAAAGACAAATATTTTAGAGAGTATTTGTGTTCTAGCTCTTACAAAAACATATAGAAATGGGATAGAACCTAATTTAATTTCTTTTAATAAAAAAAGAGCTAAAATTAAAGGGAAAATAAAAGAAAATAAATTAATTAAAAATATGGAAGTTACATTAGAAAATGGTAATAAATCATTATTTATAAATAATGAAGAAATAAAAAAAATAAGTGATTATATATCTAATCTTAATGTAATAGTATTTACACCAGACGATTTAGAAATAATAAAAGGTTCTCCTAGCATAAGACGTAATTTAATTAATATGCAATTGAGTCAAATATCAAAAAAATATTTAAAAACTTATAACAAATATAATAAAATATTAAAAATGAGAAATGAATATTTAAAACTTTTATTAACATCTTCAATTGCAGATAGAAAATATTTAGATATAATTACGGAAAAACTTATTGAAAAGGCTATAATAATATATCAAGAAAGAAATAAGTATTTAAATTTTATTAATGACAATATTGGAAATATTTATAAAAATATTACTAAAGAAAATGCTCTTTTTATTAAATATGAACCTAATATAGAATTAGATAATTTTGATACTGATACTATTAGAGATAAATTAAATAGTTGTTTTTCTAAAAATTATAGAAAAGAATTAAATTATGGTTTAACTCTTTTTGGTCCACATAGAGATGATTTTTTCTTTTATTTAAAAGAAAATAATTTAAAATTTTTTGGATCACAAGGGCAACAAAAAATAGCTGTTTTATCTTTTAAATTAGCTGAAATTGAAATATTTGAAAGTTATAGAGGTACTAAACCTGTATTATTACTTGATGATATTTTTAGTGAACTTGATATACAAAAGAGAAATAGGTTATTTGAATATATTAATAGAGATATTCAAAGTATTATTACAACTACTGATTTAAAAAATATAAAATCAAAATATGTTAATGATGCTTATGTTTATGAAATAAAAGATGGTAACATAGAAAGAAGGAACTAAATATGGAAGAAAAAATTAAAGAAGAATATGATTTTTCCTCTATTCAAGTATTAGAGGGTTTGGAAGCTGTTAGAAAAAGACCTGGTATGTATATTGGTACTACATCATCTCGTGGTCTACATCATTTAGTATGGGAAATAGTTGATAACGCTATAGATGAAGCTTTAGCTGGATATTGTACTCATATTGAAGTTAGTATTGGAAAAGATAATACTATTACTGTAAAAGATGATGGAAGAGGTATTCCAGTTGGAATACATCCTAAAACTGGTAAAAGTACAGTAGAAACTGTTTATACAGTATTACATGCTGGTGGTAAGTTTGGTGGAGGAGGATACAAAGTATCTGGTGGACTTCATGGAGTTGGGGTTTCAGTTGTTAATGCTTTAAGTGCTTGGTTAGAAGTTAGAGTTTATAAGGATGGTAAAGTATATTATCAAAGATATAAAAATGGTGGTCATCCTGTAGAAAACTTAAAAGTAATAGATGAATGTTCTGATGGTAGAAGTGGAACATCTGTTACATTTAAACCTGATCCAGAAGTATTTACTGATACTGTTGTATATGATTATGAAGTGTTAAAAACTCGTATTCGTGAGTTAGCATTTTTAAATAGAGGTTTAAAAATATCTTTATATGATGATAGAGAAGTTGATAAAAAAGATTCTTTCTGTTATGAAGGAGGAATTAGTGAATATGTAAAAATGTTGAATTCAACTAAAAGTCCTATTCAAGAAACAATTATTGATTGTATGGGAATAGAAAAAGATATTTCATTAGAAGTTGCTTTACAATATAATGAAACTTATAATGCAAGTATTTATTCGTTTGTTAATAATATTAATACTCCTGAAGGAGGAACTCATGAAGATGGAGTTAAGCGTGCATTAACTAGAATTTTAAATAAATATGCTTTTAGTAGTGGTATTTTAAAGGAAAAAGATAATAGTTTAACAGGTGATGATGTAAAAGAAGGAATAACAATGATTATTTCAATAAAGCATCCAAATCCACAATTTGATGGTCAAACAAAGACAAAACTTGGGAATAGTGAAGTTAGAGGAATTTCAGATAAAATATTTTCTGCAGCATTTGAAAGATTTTTAATGGAAAATCCAGCTCAAGCAAAGATTATTGTAGAAAAGAGTATGACAGCATCTCGTGCTAGAGTTGCAGCTAAAAGAGCTCGTGAGTTAACAAGACGTAAGGGTGATTTAGATATAACTAATTTCTATGGAAAATTATCAGATTGTAAAAGTAAAGATTCATCTGAATGTGAAATATTCTTAGTCGAAGGAGATTCCGCTGGTGGATCAGCAATTAAAGGTCGTAATAGTATGACTCAAGCTATTCTTCCATTAAGAGGAAAAATATTAAATGTTGAAAAAGCAAGACTTGATAGAGCTTTATCAAATGAAGAAATAAAAACTATAATAACTGCCTTTGGTACTGGTATTGGTGAAGATTTTGATTTATCGAAATTAAGGTACGATAAAATTGTTATCATGACTGATGCAGATGTTGATGGATCTCATATTAGAGTATTATTATTAACTTTATTTTATAGATTCTTTAGACCTATAGTTGAAGCAGGACATGTTTATGCTGCACAACCTCCTTTATTTGTTATAAAACATGGTAAAAATATTAAATATGTTTTAAATGAACAAGAAAGAGATGAATATTTAGCTTCACTTTCACCTAATACAAAATATGATATTATGCGTATGAAAGGTTTAGGAGAAATGGATGCTGAAGAATTAAATGAAACAACTATGGATATTAATAAGAGAGTTTTAAGACAAATAACTGTTGAAGATACTATATCTGCTGATGATACGTTCTCAAAATTAATGGGTGAGGAAGTAGAACCTAGAAGAACATTTATTGAAGAAAATGCAGTTTATGTTGAAAACTTGGATATTTAGGAGGTAAGGAAGAATGGATAGATTAGAACAAAATAATATTGTTAAAGAAGTAAGAGATTCTTTTTTGGAATATTCAATGAGTGTTATTGTTTCACGTGCATTACCTGACTTGAGAGATGGCTTAAAGCCTGTTCATAGACGTATTTTGTACTCTATGTATGAATCAGGCTATACACCAGATAAATCTCATAAAAAGAGTGCTAGAATAGTCGGAGATGTTATGGGAAAATATCATCCTCATGGTGATTCAAGTATTTATGAAGCAATGGTAAGAATGGCACAAGACTTTTCATATAGAAATATGTTAGTTGATGGACATGGTAATTTTGGTAATATTGAAGGATATGGCGCTGCAGCAATGCGTTATACGGAGTCTCGTCTTTCAAAAATATCGTTACAATTATTACGTGATATTAATAAAGATACTGTTGATTTTACACCAAACTTTGATGAATCTGAAAAAGAACCAGTAATATTACCTTCAAGATTTCCTAATATTTTAGTAAATGGAACAATGGGGATTGCAGTTGGTATGGCTACTAATATTCCACCACATAATTTAGGTGAAGTAATAGATGGATGTATTGCTTATATTGATAATCCTGATATTGATTTAGATGGATTGATGCAATATATTAAAGGACCTGATTTTCCTACAGGAGCAACAATTTTAGGAAATAGTGGTATTAGAAAAGCTTATGAAACAGGACGTGGAACAATTACAATTAGAAGTAAAGCAACAATTCAGGAAGAAAATGGAAAACATTATATTATTGTTGATGAAGTTCCTTATGGAATAAATACTCTAGATTTAAAAAATAAAGTAGCAGATCTTGTTCATAATAAAGTAATTGATGGTATTGCTGACTATCATACTGATTTAAAAAATGGTATTAAAATAACAATTACTTTAAAGAAGGATGCAAATCCACAAGTAGTATTGAATAATTTATATAAACATACTGCTTTTCAAACAAATTATGGAATAATATTCTTAATGTTAGATCAAGGAGTTCCAAAAACATTAGGATTAAAGGATATTATTTCTAAATATGTTGATTATCAAAAGGAAATAGTAATTCGTCGTACTAGATTTGATTTAAATAAAGATGAGGCAAGAGCACACATCTTAGAAGGTTTAAAAATAGCATTAGATCATATTGATGATATAATTAAGTTAATTAAAGCTTCTAAAAGTGATGAAGAAGCAATGTCAGGCTTAATGAATAAATATAGTTTATCTGAAAAGCAATCTCAAGCAATTCTAGAAATGAAATTAAGAAGATTAACGGGATTAGAAAGAGATAAGATTGAGAATGAATTGAATGCTTTACTTGCTGAAATTGAAGATTTAAAGGCAATATTAGCTAGTGAGGAAAGAATTCTTCAAATAATTAAAGATGAAATGATTGAAATTAGAAATAAATATGCTGATGAAAGACGTACTAATATTGATATGACAGCAATTGAGTATATTGAAGATGAATCATTAATACCTGTTGAAGATATAATTATTACACTTACAAATAGAGGATATATAAAAAGATTAAAATCTGATACATATAGATCTCAAAATAGAGGTGGTGTAGGAGTTAAAGGTATGACAACAAATGAAGAAGATGTTGTGGAACATTTATTATCTACAAAAACACATAATTATATTTTATTCTTCTCTAATAAGGGTAGAGTATATAGATTAAAAGGATACGAAATTCCAGAATTTGGAAGACAATCTAAAGGATTACCAATAGTTAACTTATTAGAATTGGAAAAAGATGAGAACATAAGTTCGATAATATCGGTAGCTGGAGAAAATGAAGAATCTAAATACCTTATGTTTACAACAAAAAATGGGCTTGTTAAAAGAACTGCAATAGAAGAATTTGACAGAATTAGACGTGGTGGAAAGATTGCAATTATCTTAAAAGAGAATGATGAATTAATAAGTGTTAGAAAAACAAGCGGAGAAAATGAAATAGTAATTGGTGCTAGCAACGGTAGAATGGTTCGCTTTGTAGAAAACGAAATTAGAGCTATGGGAAGAAATACTTCTGGTGTTAAAGGAATTGATTTAAATGGAGCTAGTGTAGTTGGCTCTGAAGTTGTTACAAATAATCAATTAGTTCTTATTGTTACTGAAAATGGGTATGGTAAACAATCATCTATTGATGAATATAGATTAACTCATAGAGGTAGTAAGGGAGTTAAGGCATTAAATATTACAGAAAAGAATGGAATGATGATTGCATTGAAATGTGTTAATCAAGATGCTATTGAATCTGAAGATATTATGATAATTACTAATAGTGGAATGATTATGAGAATGCCATTATCTCAAGTATCTGTTCTTAGAAGAGCTACACAAGGAGTTAGATTAATTAATTTAAAAGAAGGACAAAATGTATCAACAATTGCACTTGTAGAAAAAGAAGAAGAAATTCCAGTTGTGGAAGAAGAAAAATCGGAGGAAACAAATTAGTTTCCTTTTTTTTGATCAATTAAATTTTTATTATAAGTGATATATCTTATAATTCTTGTGTTTATTTACAATATAAAATGTTTCACGTGGAACAATTTATAAATATAAGTATATATAAGAATTAGTTTAAATTGATTTTATAGTATAAATAATAGTTTCACGTGAAACATACTATATAAGCTTATTTTTATTCAAACATAATGTTTTAAATAAAGATTTCTATATTACTTTTAAAAAAACAAGATGAAAAATTATAATTTATAAAATGTTTCACGTGGAACATAAATAAAAAGTGTTGATAAATAATAAAAACCTTGTTTTTTTTTTATTAATATAATAAAATGTATTTGTGCAATGAATGCCTTGGAATCAAGTCAGAGTCGGAAGACAGCAGCTTTAACAATAAGTATTCATGTGCACTTTTATTTTGGAGTTAAATATGAAAGAAAAATATATGAAAATAGCTTTAGAAGAAGCAAAAAAAAGTTTTGATTTAAACGAAGTACCAGTTGGTTGTATTATAGTTAAAAATGATGAAATAATTGCAAAAGCTTATAATATAAAGGAAAAAATGAATAGTGTACTTTATCATGCTGAACTTATTGCTATAAACGAAGCATCTAAAAAACTCAATAATTGGCGTTTAAATGATTGTGAAATGTATGTAACATTGCAACCATGTCCAATGTGTTCTAGCGCTATTAAACAAGCAAGAATAAAAAAAGTATATTATGGTGTAGAAAATAAAAATAATGAAATAAGCAATAAAATTTTTGTGGAAAAAGATATAAATAAAAGTGTTCTTGTTGAAGAAAAAATAATGGAAGATGATAGTAAAAAAATCCTACAAGATTTTTTTAAAAAACAAAGAAAAAAAGACTAGATGTGATATAATATATATAGAAATGTGGTGATTATATGTATCAAGCTTTATATAGAAAATATAGACCTAAAACATTTGATGATGTTGTAGGTCAAGATTTTGTGATAAAAACATTAAAAAATGCTATTGTTAATGATAAAATAAGCCATGCTTATATGTTTTTTGGACCAAGAGGTATTGGTAAGACTACAATTGCTAAAATTATGTCTAGAGCTGTTAATTGTTTAAATACAAAGGATGGAAATCCTTGTGAAAAATGTGATAATTGCTTGAAATCTAAAGAAAAAGAAAATGTTGATATAATTGAAATAGATGCAGCATCTAATAATGGTGTAGATGAGATACGTGAAATAAAAAGTAAAGTAAATATAGTTCCTAGTGAACTAAAATATAAGGTTTATATTGTAGATGAAGTTCATATGCTTACATCAGGAGCATTTAATGCATTGCTAAAAACATTAGAAGAACCTCCTAAACATGTAATATTTATTTTAGCTACAACGGATCCTCAAAAAGTCTCTGATACAATTATTTCTAGGTGTCAATGCTATTCATTTAAAAGAATTTCTGTGGATAAAACAATTTTAAAATTAAATAATGTGTGTAAAGAAGAAAAAATTGATATAGATGAAGATGTTTTAAAAATGATTGCAGAATATTCTGATGGTGGATTACGTGATGCACTAGGTTTACTTGATAAACTATCTTCATATAAAAAATCAAAAATAACAAAAGAAGATTTTTATGAAATAAATGATATGATTTCAATCGAAGATTTAAATAATTTTAAAAATATGATTTTATCTAGTAATTATAAAGAAATACTTAAAGTAATTGATAATTTTAATAATAATGGTAAAAATCTAATAGAAATAGTTAAACAATTAATAATATCTTTAAGAGATGATATAGTTAATTATTATGTTGATGATTATAAATTACAATATTCTGTTGAAAAATATCAGGAATTATTAAATTTATTTAACGAAAAAATGTTCGATATTAAAAAAAGTGGAAATCCCAAAATATATATAGAAGTTATTTTATTAGATTATATGAAAAATGGGCAAAATATTTCCCGGGAAATAATTTCCCAGGAAATAAAAGTTCCTGAAAAAGAACCCAAAACTGTTGAAAAATATAGAAAAAAAGTAAAAATAATAGATAAAGTGGAAAAAACAAAACCTATAGTAATTGAAGAAGAAAAAAAAGTTAATGTTAAAATAAAAAAGAAAACTAATACTTTAAAAAATAGTAATATTTTAGATATTTTAAAGATAAGAGTTCACAATATTTTAGCAACAGCAACAAAAGAAGAAAAAATTAGTGATGTAAAAAAAATTAACTTATTGAATGATTATGTTTTTGATCAAAAAATTGGTTATGTTGTATCAGAAATACTAAATTCTAATTTAAGGGCTTCTAGCGAGGATGGAATAATATTAAGTTATGAATATAATTCAGTTGTTGATCAAAATATAGATAATATTGAACAAATAATACAAATATTTAATGAATTAACTAATTCTAATAAAAATATCGCAATAATTAGTGATGAGGAATGGAATAATGTTAAAAATGAATATATAAATGATACAAAAAATGGTACAAAATATGATATTATAGAAGAACCAGAGTTAATTATTAATAATTCTGGTGATAATGAAGAAAAAGGAAACAATGATTTAGATAGTAATCCAATGGATTTATTTAGAGATATTGTTGAAATTAAATAGGAGGAAATAAATATGAATATGCAAGCTTTAATGAAACAAGCTCAAAAATTACAAAAAGATATGATGAAAGGTAAAGAAGAAATTGACAATACTGAATTTGTTGGTGAAAGCTCTTTAGTTAAAATTACAATGAAGGGTACAAAAGAAGTTACTAAAGTTGAAATTAATGCTGAAGATTCTTTAGATAAAGATGATATTGAAATTTTACAAGATATGATTTTAGTTGCAATAAATGATGCAAATAGTCAAATTGATAAAGTTACTGAAGAAAAAATGGGAAAATTTGGTAATTCTATGCCAGGTTTATTTTAAAAATGTATCCTAATAGTATTAATAGTTTAATAGAATCATTTAAACTTTTACCTGGAATAGGTGAAAAAACTGCAGAAAGATTAGCCTTTTCTATTATTGATATGGATGTTGAAAATGTTGATTACTTTTCTGAAAGTTTAAAAGACGCTAAAAAGAAAATTAAATTATGCCAGAAATGTAATAGTTTAACTGAAAGTGATATTTGTTCTATTTGCAATGATGAATTTAGATTAAATGACATTTTATGTGTTGTTGAAGATCCAAAAAATGTTTTTTTGTTTGAAAAGCTGGGTATGTTTAAAGGAAAATATCATGTTTTAGATGGTCTTATTTCTCCATTAGATGGAATAAATCCTGAAGATATTGGAATTGATAAGTTATTAGATAGAATAAAAAAAGAAAAATTTAAAGAAATTGTTTTTGCATTTAAACCTAGTATTGAGGGTGAAACAACTTCTTTATATATAAAAAAGGTATTAGATGGTACTGGTATTTTAGTTACTCGTTTAGCTAGTGGTGTTCCAATGGGAGCTGATATGGAGTATATTGATGGAATTACTCTTGAAAGAGCTTTAAATGATCGAAAAGAAATAGAATAAATAAATATTTTTTTCATACTTTTAATTGAGGAGATGGACAAGTATGAAAAATATTTTCGTTTTATTAAGAAAAATTATTTTAAGTTATATTATTTTATATGGATATAATTTAATTGCTGCAAATTTTAATTTGGTAATTCCTATTAATTTTATAACAGTAGGATTAATTACATTTTTAGGTTTTCCCTCATTATTTGCGTTATTACTATTGAAAATTGTTGCTTTATAATAATTGGAGGTGATATTTATGGAGAATGAACAAAAAAAATTAATTGATTTTGTTAATAAAACAATTCTACAAAATAAAAAAATATCACATGCTTATTTAATAGAGACTAATGGATATAGTGATTATATGTCTTTTATAAAATATTTTTTAAAAATAATATTGAATTTAAAATATGAAAATGATGAATATATGCAAAAAAAAATTACTTTAGAAGTAGATAATGATGAGTATCCTGATATAAAATTTATTACTGCTGAAGGTAATACTATAAAAAAGGAACAACTTATATTACTTGAAAAAGAATTTTCTAAAAAATCAATGCTCGATAACAAGCTTATTTATGTAATAGATGGAGCAGAGAAATTAAATGATTCTTCTGCAAATACAATTTTAAAATTTCTTGAAGAACCTGGTGATGATATAATTGCTTTACTAGTTACTAATAGTAGATATAATGTTATTGAAACAATTTTATCTAGATGTCAGGTTTTATCATTAAAAAATAATGAAACTGAAATTGATTTTGCTGATGATATTAAACTGTTCTTTGATGATTTAATAAATAAAAAAAAATTAATATTAAATTTTGATTATTATTTACAAAATTTGTTTAGTGATAAAAAAATTTCAAAGCAGTCTTTATCTGATATTGAAAAAATATTGTTTTTAAAAATAGAAAATAATGAAGATGATTATAATAGAATACTTCAATATATTTTAATAATAAATGAAGAAAAAAAGAAATTAGAATATAATGTTAATATAAAATTATGGTTAAATGATTTATTATTAAAATTAATGGAGGTGAATTAGTATGTATGATGTTATAGGTATAAAATTTAATCTTTCTAATAATCTATATTACTTTTCAGTAAATGGATTAAACTTAAAAAAAGGAGATAAAGTTATAGTAGATTCAGAACAAGTTGTTGATTATGGAATATGTGCAACTAATATAATTAGTGAATCTAAAGATAATTTAGTTTTTCCTTTAAAAAATGTTATTAGAAAAATAAATAAAAAAGATGAAGAAAAAATAAAAAATAATATGAATGATTCTGATAAAGCATTAGCTTATGCTAAAAAAATAGCTAAGGATTTGAAACTAAATATGAATTTTGTTTCTTCATGTTATACTTTTGATAAAAATCAATTATATTTTAATTATACTTCTTCTGAAAGAGTTGATTTTAGGGAGTTAGCTAAAAAACTTGCTCAAAAGTTTAAAACTCGTATTGAATTAAGACAAATAGGTGTAAGAGATAAAGCCAAAATAATTGGTGGTATTGGCCCTTGTGGTTTATTTCTTTGTTGTAATTCTTTTTTAACTGACTTTAATAGTGTATCTATAAATATGGCTAAAAATCAGTCATTGGCTTTAAATCCATCAAAAATTAATGGTGTTTGTGGAAGATTACTTTGCTGTTTAAAATATGAGGATGAATCATATAGTGAATTAAAAAGAAAAATGCCAAAAATGGGATCAAAAGTAGATACTGAGTCTGGAACTGGACAAGTTGTTTCAACTAATTTATTAAAAGAAACTTATAAAGTTGAAATTGATAGAAATAATGTAGTTGAAGTGAAAGTAGATTAATATGGAAGTTTTAAATGATTTATTGGGATATAAAAGTAGAAAAATCTATCAGAATACTGATTGGTTTTCTTTTACTTTAGATAGTGTTTTATTATCAAATTTTGTATCAATAAATAAAACTTGTAAAAAAATATTAGATATTGGAACAGGTACAGGTGTTATTCCTTTAATTCTTTCTTTAAAAACTAGTGCTTTAATAGATGCGATTGAAATTCAAAAAAATGTTGCTTTGATGTGTAAGAAATCAATTGATTATAATAAATTAAATAAGAAAATCAATGTAGTTAATGAAGATGTTTCTAAATATTATTTAGAATATAATAATTTTTATGATCTTATTATATCTAATCCTCCTTATTTTAAAAATCAAAAAAGTAATGAGAAAAAAGAAAAAAGCATTTCTAGACATGAAGATTCTCTTGATTTAGATACTTTAATAAAAGTTTCTAGAAAAATGTTGAAAAATAAAGGTAAATTAGCTATAGTTTATAATAGTGATAGGTTTTTAGAAGTTATTACAAAACTTAATTTAAATAATTTAATTCCAAAAAGAGTTAGATTTGTTCATGAAGATTTAACTAAAAAATCTAGTATGGTATTAATTGAATGTATAAAAGATGGTAATGATGGATTAATAATTGAAGCACCATTTGTTTTATATGATAGTAACCATATTGAAAGTGATGAATATAGTTTAATATTATCTGGAGGTGTTAATAATGAGTCAAAAAAGTTATAAAAGTGAAGCAATTTTATATTTAATTCCTACTCCAATTGGAAATTTAGATGATATAACTATAAGAAGTTTAAATCTTTTAAAAGAAGTTGATATGGTTTTATGTGAGGATACTAGAACTACTGGAAGTTTATTAAAAAAATATGATATAAAACAAAAGCTTATCAGTTGTCATGAATATAATGAAGATAAAGTAAAATATGAGGTTGTTGATTATTTAAAATCCGGAAAGAAAATTGGTCTTGTTACTGATCAAGGTTCACCAATAATAAGTGATCCTGGATTTAAGGTTGTACAAGAAGTAATTAATAATGATTTAAATGTTATTGGATTACCTGGAGCAACTGCTTTTGTCCCTGCTTTAATTGCCTCTGGTATTTCTCCTTCTCAGTTTTTATTTTATGGATTTTTAAATGCAAAGGATGGAAAACAAAAACAAGAATTACAACGATTAAAAGATTTTCCTTATACACTTATATTTTATGAGGCTCCTCATAGAATTGTAAAAACACTTCAAAATATAAAGGAAGTATTTGGAAATAGAAAAATATGTTTAGCGAGAGAAATATCTAAATTATATGAAGAATTATATCGTGGAACAATAGATGATGTTATAAAAGAGGTTGAGGGAATAAAAGGTGAGATTGTCATTGTTATTGATGGTAATAAAGAACAAATTGATTATAGTGATATGACAATAATTGAGCATGTAAAGTTATATACTGAAGATGGAATGAGTGAAAAAGATGCTATAAAACTTGTTTCACGAGAAAGAAATATAGCTAAATCGATAGTTTATAAAGAATATCATACAGGGAAGTGACTAACTATAAGAAGTCAAGTTAATTTCATCAAAAATCTTAAAAAGATTTTTGTTACACGCCAAAAAGATTTTAAAA
>CAZYZU010000020.1:9289-12752 GCA_964652065.1 uncultured Muribaculaceae bacterium | reverse complement strand
AAGTAACTAAAAAGTTACTTTTTTTATTGCATTTTACTTGTATTTTTTTTAGAAATCTTTATAATAGTAAGCAGTATTAAATTTTGGAGGTACGAATCTATGAATGAAGAAAAACTTGGAGTTTTATTAATACAAGATATGGTTCTATTTCCAAATAGCGAGATCAGAATTGAAAGTGATGACATTAACGATAAAGAGATAATCTCTTTTGCTGAAAAATCTAAAGACAAATTAATATTAGTAGTAAATCCGATTATTGAAAATAGTATTGATATAACATCACTTCCAAAAATAGGAGTTTTATCAGAATTAAAATTAAAAATGGATGTCCCAAACGGTAAAACAAGAATTGTTTTAAAAGGAATTAAAAGAGTCGAAATAAATGATTATATTAGTGAAGATAACATTTATAAAGCAAAGATAAATGATATTATTGAAGAAAAATATGATGAAGAACAAACCTATTCAGATATTTTAATAAAATCATTAGAAAAATATATATCCCTAGTTCCATATATGAGTAATGCTGTTGTGAGTAAGATTTCTCTTACAAATAGTTTAGGTGAATTATGTGATTTAATAGGTAGTTTTTTACCTGTAAGTTATTTAAAAAAGAAAAAGTATATTACAGAATTAAATCAACTTGAAAGAACTAAATTATTAATAGAAGATATGAATGAGGATTTAAAAGTAATAGAGCTTGAAAAAAAGCTTGAAAGTGAAGTTGAAAAAGAATTAAATGAATCACAAAAAGAGTTCTATTTAAGAGAAAAGATTAAAGTAATTCAAAAAGAACTTGGTGATGTTAATAGTAAAGAAGATGAGGTAACATTCTTAAAAAATAAACTATCAAAATTAAAATGTAATTCTAAAGTAAAAGAAAAAATTCAAAAAGAAATTAGTAGATATACATCAACTAATTCTAATTCCCCAGAACTAGGAATGATAAGAGATTATCTAGATTGGATGTTAAACTTACCTTGGAATAAATTAACAAAAGATGTACCTGATTTAGAACAAGTTAAATATAGCCTTGATTCGTCTCATTATGCATTAAAAGATGTTAAAGAAAGAATTCTAGAATACCTAGCTGTAAAACAAAATACAAATAATTTACGTAGTCCTATTCTTTGTTTAGTAGGTCCTCCAGGAGTAGGTAAGACTTCTCTTGCTTTATCTATTGCTAAAAGCTTAAATAGAAAAGTTGCGAAAATAAGCGTTGGTGGTATTAATGATGAAGCTGAAATAATTGGACATAGAAGAACCTATGTAGGTGCAAATCCCGGAAGAATTATTCAAGGAATAAGAAAATCCGGTTCAAGTAATCCTGTCTTTATAATTGATGAAATTGATAAAATGAGAAAAGATATTAAAGGAGACCCTGCAAGTAGCCTACTTGAAGTATTAGATCCAGAACAAAATGCAAAATTTTCAGATCATTATATTGAAGAAGAATTTGATTTATCAAAAGTTATGTTTATCGCAACTGCAAATTATATTGAACAAATTCCAATGGAACTTAGAGATAGATTAGAAATTATTGAAGTGTCTAGTTATACGGAATATGAAAAGCTAGATATTGCTAGAAATTATATTGTACCAAGAGAACTAGAAGAACATGGATTAACAGAATTAGAAGTTAGTTTTACGGATGATACCTTACTAACTTTAATAAGAAATTATACAAAAGAAGCAGGGGTTCGTGAACTAGAAAGAATAATTGCTAGTATTTTAAGAAAAGTAGTAAAAAAGTTCTTAACAGAAAAAAATATTGCTTCTATAGCAATTACAGAAAAAAATATAGAAGAGTTTGTTGGTAAAAAGAAATACCATTATTCAGAAAAAGGATTAAAAAAACAAATTGGTGTAGTTAATGGAATGGCTTATACTATATTTGGCGGAGATATTTTACCAATAGAAGTTACATATTACAAAGGAAAAGGCAATTTAATTCTTACAGGATCACTAGGTGATGTAATGAAAGAGTCTGCCCATATTGCTTTATCTTATATTAAAGCTAATGCAAAGAAATTTAAAATAAATATAAAAATACTTGAAGAAAATGACATTCATATCCATGTACCAGAGGGAGCTACTCCAAAAGATGGACCATCAGCTGGTATTGCTCTAACATCAGCCTTAATATCGTTATTAACAACAACAGCAGTAGACAGTAATATATCAATGACAGGAGAAATAACATTAAGAGGAAATGTTCTGCCAATTGGTGGACTTAGAGAAAAAGTTATAGGTGCAAATAGAGCAGGTATAAAAAAGATTTTCTTACCAAAAGAAAATGAACAAGATTTAGATGAAATTCCAGAAGAGATAAGAAAACAAATTAAATTTGTATTTGTTTCAAATTATTCAGAAGTATATAAAGACTTATTTAGAAAAGAGGATGTATATGAATTACAAACTGCCTAAAAAAGAATTATCTTTTTTATTGAAACATCAACTTCTTTCATTTGATAAAGATGAAATCTATGAAATATATAAAGATAGAAATCAATATTTAGAATTTCTAAGATCTATTAATCAATTAATTATTGATGATCCTTGTTTTTTAGTATTAGAGGATAAAAATATAGATAAAATACAATATGTTATAAATAAAGAAAGATTTGAAAACAAAACTGTAAAAGATTTAACACCTATTCAAAATGAATTAATAGTAAAATTAAATGTTCTAAAAAATTTAAATAAAGAAACAATTATACCAAGATACATAGATCAACAAATGATTGGTAGAGGTTGTATTGCAATGACAAAGACTGCATTAATAAAACAAATTGCTCATGATTATTATTTAATACATTCTCTAAAAGAAGATACATTAGAAAATTTAGAACCATCAAACTTTATGTGTTCAACATTTTATTTATTAGAAGAGTATCCTGAAATGTATAAAGAACATCCAGAGTATTTACAAGAAACTATAGACTATGTTAATAAGATAAAACAACAAAATGAATCAGAAAATGAAACTTTATATAATTTTTCAAAAAAATTAAATAAAGAATTAGTAAAAAGAGGAAAAGTAATTAATAACTAAAGAGAGAATATTTCTCTTTTTTTTTCATATTATTAAATGAAAAGTGAGGAGATAAATATGAAAAAAATAATATCTTTTGAAAAAGAATTAGATTTTCCAAGTATGATAGGAGAAATAACATCTATATCTTTAGATAATACTTTAAAATTTGTAGATAAAAGTAATATAGAGGGAAGTTTTTTTGTATCAGGAACATATAAAATGACAGAAGCAAGTACTTTAGAAGAAAAATTTAATTATGATATTCCTGTAGAAATATCATTAACTGAAGATTTTGATTTAAATGATGTTGATGTATCGATAGATAATTTTCATTATGAAATACTAAATGATGATATCTTAAAATGTAATATTAGTGTTTTAATAGATGGAATAGAAGAAGTTCTAATTGAAGAAGAAAAAGAAGAA
>CAZYZU010000020.1:0-9189 GCA_964652065.1 uncultured Muribaculaceae bacterium | reverse complement strand
TAGTGTTTTAATAGATGGAATAGAAGAAGTTCTAATTGAAGAAGAAAAAGAAGAAAAAGAAGAACAAAAAGAAGAAAAAGAAGAATTAAGAGAATGTGATGGAGATAAAAAAGAGGAAAAAGAGTTAGATATGGAAAAATTAGATGAAGAAGAAAAAAAAGAAGAAATTAATATCGAAGAAAATAATAATATAATAACAAAAGAAGAATTAAAAAACGAAGAGGAGGACGATACAGTGGAGGAAGATAAAAATATATCATCATTATTTGAAACCCTTTCTACATCAGAAGAAACTTTTACGACGTATTCAATTTATATTTTAAGAAAAGAAGACACTATAGAAAAAATAATGGATAAATATAAAATTACAAAAGAAGAATTAAGTGACTACAATGATTTAAATAATTTAGAAATAGGTTCTAAAGTAATAATTCCATCTACAAATGAATAGTTTAAAGGAGTTTATTAATAAATATGATTTAAATATTAGAGGATATAAAGAAATAAAAAATATAAAAATAATTAATACAGATAAAGGCAAATATGTTTTAAAAAAGAAACTAAATGATGATAATGGATTATATAAATATCTTCTTAATAAGAACTTTAATTATATTTTAGAAAGAGAAGAAATAGATAATTATGAAGTTTATCCATATATAGAAGAATTAGAATTACCAAAAGAAGAAAAGGCTATTGATTTAGTTTATATACTAAGTATGTTACATAATAAAACAACATTCTATAAAGAAATTGTTTTAGATAAAGTGAAAGAACTATTTGAAACCCTAAATAAAGAAATAGAATATTTAAATTATTATTATCATGATTTACAAGATGTTATTGAACAAAGAGTATATATGAGTCCAGCAGAATATTTATTAATAAGAAATATTTCTTTAATATATTCTGCTATAAATTTTTCGAAAGAAAAAATAAAAGAATGGTATGACTATAAAATAAAACAAAAAAAAGAAAGAGTAGTATTATTACATAATAAACCATGTATTGATCACTTATTAGTAAGTAATAATAAACAATTAATAAGTTGGAATAAGTATAAAAGAGATATTCCAATATATGATTTTATTTATTTTTATAAACATGATTATATGGATTTAGAAATGGAAGCATTATTTGATATGTACCAATCAAAATTTTTATATACAAAAGATGAATATTTACTGTTTTTAACATTATTATCAATACCTAAAAAAATAACCTTTACTAGAAAAAATTATTATGATTGTGAAGAAGTTTATAAATTTATAAAATATGTAGAAAAAACAAAAGATTTTATATTAAAGGAAAATGAAAAATACCAGAAAGAAAATAAAGATAAATTCGAAGAATAATATAATTGCATTTAATTTAGTGGTTATAAAAATTAAAATTAATGCCTGATAAAAGATTATAACAAGTATAATTAACATTAACGATAAATAGAAGATACTTCCTCTTCTTTTTTGTTTGCAACTATTACAATTACAAAAGAAAGGATGTTTTGGACTTTTAAAACTCATAGTAATTCACCTATAATAAGATATGCAAAAATAAATATATGTAAACAAATAACTTTATATTATTGTTTTATTAAAAAGATAAGGTATAATAATAGTAGAAGGTGATAATTATGAATAATAAAGGTTTTACATTAACAGAGCTACTTGTAGCAATAGCAATAATGGGAATAATTACAGGAATAGCTTATCCTGCAATAAGTAATTTAAAAAGCCAAAATGAATCTAAATATTATGAAGCATATAAAAATGTTCTTGTAAATGGAGCTAAACTTTATGTTGATAAATATAAAAAAGATTTATGGAGTAGTGATAATGATACAATGGCCTATTGCATAGATAAAAAAGCATTAGAAAACAACGGTCTAATAAATGAAAATTTTCAAGTGAAAACTGGTCATGTAATGCAAATAAATATTGTTCAAGTGAAAATAATTTCTGGAAAAGTTAAGTATATTCCAATAGTTGTTGTTGAAAAAGAAAATGGTGGAAAAACTATAAGAGTATACGAAACAGAGACTCATTTACCATCAACTCCTTGTACAGCAATTAACTCTTGACAAAAAAAATAGCTATGTTATAATGATATTGATAATCATTATCAATAGAGGTTAGTTATGGAAACAAGAAATACAAAGCAAAAACAAATAATAGTTGAAGCATTAAAGAAAAATAAAATCCATCCAACTATTCAAGAACTTTATCATAAAGTACATGAAATGGATCCTAAGGTAGGACAAGCTACAGTTTATAGAAATATTTCAAAACTAGTTGATGAAGGAAAAATTATAAAAATACCTACATCACTTGGAATAGATCATTATGATGCAGACTGTAATCCACATTATCATTTATTATGTACAAAGTGTGAGAAGATTTATGATATCTTTGATGAAGATTATTATAAATTAATAAAAAGAGTAGAAGGGGAATATCAAATCAAAATAGAAAAATCAACAATTCTATTTGAAGGTATTTGTGATAAGTGTTTAAAATGAAGAAGTATAGATGTAGTATATGTGGCCAAATAGTTGAGGTAGAAGAAGGACAAAACTGTCCAATGTGTGGCTCTCCTTTTGAACTATTAGAAGAAGTAAAAGAAGAAACAGTTAAAGAGTATAAAAAAATAGAAGGTCCTATTCCTATAAGTGATTATAATCCATCAATTGAAAGAATAGAAGAAAAATGTATTAAATGTGGACTTTGTTCTAAAATATGTCAAGATAAAGTAGGTATTAAATATAATTTGGAAAAAGCCTTAAATCCAGTATGTTTAAATTGTGGTCAATGTATTAGTAATTGTCCAACAGGAGCAATTGTTCCTAAATATTGTTATAAAAAAATAATGGATTACATAAAAGATACGACAAAGACAGTAGTAGTTTATACATCTCCTGCTGTTAGAGTAGCAATTGGAGATGAATTTGATTTTGCTCCAGGTGAAAACCTTGAAAAGAAATTAGTATCGGCTCTAAAAAAAATAGGATTTAATTATGTTTTTGATACAACCTTTGGCGCAGACTTAACAATTATGGAAGAAGCAAGTGAATTAATTGAAAGAATTAAAGCTAAAAAGAATCTTCCACAATTTACTAGTTGTTGTCCATCATGGGTAAAATACACAGAAATATATCACAAAGAATTACTTGATAATTTATCTACTTGTAAAAGTCCTATTGGTATGCAAGGGTCTATGATAAAAAATTATTTTGCAAGTATGAAACAAATACCAAAAGAAGATATAATTACTGTTGCTATAACACCATGTACTGCTAAAAAAGCAGAAATAAAAAGAGAAGAAATAAAAGATAATGATTATGTTATCACAACTACTGAGCTTGCTATGATGATTAGAGAATTAGATATTGATTTTAAATCTCTAAATGATGAAGAGTATGATAGTATTATGGGTCGTGGAAGTGGAGCTGGAGTAATATTTGGTAATAGTGGAGGAGTTTCAGAAGCTGCCTTAAGAGCTGTTTACAAATTTATTACAAATAATAACCCACCGACAAACTTTTTGGAGTATAATGAAGTTAGAGGATTTGAAAATATAAAAGAAGCTATTCTAAAAATAAATGACATTGATATAAAATTATTAGTTGTTCATGGTATGAAAAATATTGAAGAGATAATTTCATCAGGTGATTATAAAAAATATGATTTTATAGAAGTTATGAACTGTCCAGGAGGATGTGTCGGTGGTGGAGGACAACCTTTAAAAGTTATTTCTAAACAAAAAGAAATACTAGAGGAAAGAATCAAAGGTCTTTACAAAGAAGATCAAAAATTAAATATTAGATGTTGCTATGACAATAAAGATATTATAGATATCTACAATAGTTTTTTAGATTATCCACTAAGTCAAAAATCAAAAGAATTATTACATACAACATATAATCATAAAAGTAGTGTATTAGGAGAGTAATCTCTTTAATATAAATAGATAATAGAAAGAAGGAAATTTAATATGGAATTAAAAGGATCAAAAACTGAACAAAATTTAATGACTGCATTTGCAGGAGAATCTCAAGCTAGAAATAAATATACATTCTATGCTTCAAAAGCTAAAAAGGATGGTTATGAACAATTAGCTGCAATCTTTGAAGAAACAGCAAATAATGAAAAGGAACATGCTAAAATGTGGTTTAAAGAATTACATGAAGGTTCCATTCCAGATACTGAAACAAATTTAGCTGATGCAGCTGCTGGAGAAAACTATGAATGGACAGATATGTATAAAATCTTTGCAGAAACTGCAAAAGAAGAAGGATTTACAAGATTAGCTTTCTTATTTGAAAAAGTTGCTGGAATTGAAAAAGAACATGAAGATTATTACAAAATATCAAAGATGATAGAGTTTTCAAAAAAGATGGAACTAAAATCTGGGTATGTCGTAACTGTGGATATGTATATGAAGGAACTGATGCTTTAGAAGTATGTCCTGTATGTGCTCATCCAAAGAGCTTTATGGAAGTTAAAGCAGATAATTATATGTAATAAGAAAGACTTTTTAGTCTTTTTTTATTTTAAATATTATTAATTCTTTAATAATATAATTTTATAGGAGGTAATATGAGTATAATTCCTAATGTAAGTCCAAAAGCATTTTCGTTTAGTGCTGTAGTAGTAGGATATTTATTAATTGATGATTTAAGTGCAAATGAACAAAATGCATTAGGTAATTGGTTAATGTTAACTGCTCAAGTACTTTGTACAAATGCCTACTATAAACAAGTTCAAGATGAAAGAGTAAATAAAAATAATCAATATAATAAAATGACTAATGAAGAAAATATAGAAATGTTAAATAAAATGGTATCTGCTCTAAGTAAAGAAATAGAAAATTTAAAAGCTAAACGTTAGATAAAGAATCAACTTCTTCTTTAACATTTATTTGAAAATATAAAAGCATAATTGCACCAACAAAAACAAGTATACTAGCAATTAATCTTATTTCATAATTTTTATTTTTATACTTTTTATAATCACTATAATTTCTTGCTAAAAAATATAAATAAATAATTATAGATACAATACTAATACCTAGAAATAATTTCTTGGCTTTATCACCTGATGTTCTATCGTTATTAATTAATTCTTTTTTTATTAATTCATCACCATAAATATCTAAAACAGATATTACTATAAAAATAACCCAAATTACATTTTCAAAATTTAATCTTCTAACCATATCGTAAGTATCTTTATTCATAATTAAATATATGTCTTTAAACTAATTTATATATGTTATAATAAAGTAAAAGAGGTGTAGTATGAAACATGAATTATTATCTCCTGCAGGAGATATGGAAAGTCTTTATCAAGCAATACATAATGGAGCAGATGCCGTCTATCTAGCGACTAAATCATTTGGAGCTAGAAGATTTGCTAAAAACTTTTCTAATGAAGAAATAATAGAGGCTATTAAAATATGCCATCTATATAATGTAAAAATTTATATAACAATGAATACTTTAATAAAAGATAATGAAGTAGATGATTTTTTAAACCAAGTTTTATTTCTACATAAAAATGGTGTAGATGCAATTTTAATGCAAGACTTTGGAATGATAAATTTAGTAAGAAGAATGTATCCTAATCTTTCTATTCATGCATCTACTCAAGCTAATACCTCATCCCTTGATACTATAAAAATGTTTTATGATATGGGTGTTGAAAGAGTAGTATTATCCCGTGAGATGTCACTTGATGAAATAAAACAAATAGATATTCCTATTGAATTAGAAGTATTTATTCATGGAGCTTTATGTATATCATATTCAGGTAATTGTCTAATGAGTAAAATGATTGGTAATAGAAGTGGTAATAGAGGAGAATGTGCAGGAAGCTGTAGATTAAAATATGATTTATATACAAATGATAATAAATTAATTAGTGAAAATAAATATTTATTAAGTACTAAAGAATTAAATACAAGTAAAATGTTTAATGATTTATTAAATTCTAATATTAAAAGTTTTAAAATAGAAGGAAGAATGAAAAGTCCAGAATATGTAGGGTTTATTACTAGATTCTATAGAAATTTAATTGATAAGAAAGAATTTAATTTAGAAGAAGAAACTAACAAATTAAAAACTCTTTTTAATAGAGATTTTACAATAGGTAATCTATTTAATGAAAAAAATATAATGAATATAGAAACACCTAATCATATAGGACTACCAATTGGTAAAGTAATAAATATAACTAAAGATAAAATAAAAATAAAATTATTTAGAAAATTAAATCAAGAAGATGGAATTAGATTTCTAGAAAGTAGGAAAGGATTAATTGTAAACTATTTATATGATGAAAAAGATAATTTAATATCAACAAGTAGTGATATAGTCTATATTGATAATAAAATTGAATTAACTACAAAAGATAATGTTTATAAAACAATAGATAAAGAATTAATTGAATCTTTAAAAAAATATTCTTTAAAGAAGATTTTAATTAATATTAAAGTAGAAGCTAAAATAAATAATAAATTAAAAGTAATATTTACAGATGAAACAAATAAAGTAGAAGTAGAAGGTAATATTGTAAGTAGTGCTAAAACTTCTCCAATAAGTAAAGAAAGAATAAAAGAACAAATTACTAAATTAGGTAATACTCCATTTTGTTGTAATGATATAAAAATAGATTCTGATGATAATATTTTTATTTCAATAAAAGAATTAAATGAATTAAGAAGATATTTATCTGATAGTTTAATTAATAAAAGAAGTAGTCAAAAAAAAGAAGTAATCAAAAACAAAGTATCTTTTAAAAAATTAAATCAAACAGAAAAAAACTTTCTAACATGCTGTATTAAAACTGAAGAACAATTAACTACATGTCTTGATTTAGGATTTAAAAGAATATATGTAGATGATAAAATATTATTTAATAAATATAAAGATAATAATGCAGTCTATTATAAAGTAGATAGAAATAGATTTAATATTGAAAAAGAATTATTAAATAAAAATATGATCAGCGAATATATGAACTTTTCTAATAAAAATTTAATTGGTAATTATTCACTTAATGTAGTAAATATTTATACAGTTTATTATTTATTAGAAAAAGGTTTATTAAATATACCAGTATCTGTAGAACTAGATCAAGAAGAAATAAATAATTTGTATCATAATTTTATTAATACATTTAATTTTACTCCATCATTAGAACTATTAGTTTATGGAAGAGTAGAGAATATGATTATAAAAGGTAATATTTTAAATATAAAAGAAGATACTAATTATAATTTAGTAGATAAAAGAAACAGATGTTTTAAAGTATATTGTAAAAATAATTTAACTCATATTTTAAATTATGAACAATTAAATAATAATTATAATTATGATTTTAATTATCTAAAAAGGTATGATTTTTATGAAGAAAATAAATCTGCTATAATAGATATTGTAAATAAACTTAAATAATATTATTTTCTTATTACTAATTAGACTAAATTGTGATAAAATAAAAATAGATAGGGAGAGTGGTTATATGGCTAAGAAAGAAGAATTAAGAAAAGTACCAACTAAGAATTACATAATATTAGTTATAATGTTTATTGCGACTTTTGCGTTAGTATATTATTTATATCGTTGGTATAATGTTTATTCAACTTATCAAAAAGAAACTCCTGTTATAAGAGATACATTACCAGAAATAAACGGTGATGAATTAGATCACTATATTCAAGAAAATCCAACTACTGTAATTTATTTGTGTACAGCAAGTGATAATAAATGCAGAAGCTTTGAAAGTAAATTCAAAAAACTAGTAGAGAAAGATACTCTTGAAGAATATATTACTTATATTAATTTAAGTGATACAAATACATTAGACTTTACCAATCATTTTAATGATACATATAAATATAAAATAACTTTAAAAAATAATTATCCAGCTTTAATTGCTTTTGAAGATAATAATATTATTGATATGATTCAAGAAAGTGATAAACAAAAATTATCAATTACTAAAGTTGAAGAATTTTTAAAAGAAAATGAAATAGGAGAGTAATCTCCTTTTTTGGAGGAATATTATGAATAATATAGTTTTATTTGAACCAGAAATACCACAAAATACAGGCAATATTATGAGGACATGTGTAGCGACTAATACTAAATTACATTTAATAAAACCATTAGGATTTATATTAGATGATAATCATTTAAAAAGATATGCAGTTAACTATATTGATAAATTAGATTATGAAATATATGAAAACTTTGATGATTTTAAAAATAAAAATAAAGGTATTTACTATTACTTTACTAGATATGGTAAAAAGCCACATACTAGTTTTAATTATGAAAATAAAAGTAATAAAGAGTTATATTTTATTTTTGGAAAAGAGTCAACTGGAATACCAAAAGAATTATTAAAAGATGACTTAGATCATTGCATGAGAATACCAATGACTAAAAATGTAAGAGCCTTAAATTTATCAAATTGTTGTGCAATAGTAATATATGAAGCACTTCGTCAACAAGATTACAACGATTTATTAAAAGTAGAACCACATAAAGGTGAAGACTACTTAGAAAAGTAAAAGATATTTTATTAATGTCTTTTATTTTTGTATAAAATAAGCTATAATGTATAAAGAATAGAATAATAGGAGGGATAGAATGATTTTCAGAAAACCCTATGCTTTTTTAATAAAAAACTTTAAGAAAATTCATATATTTTTATTACTAATATGTGCTTTTATTTTTTATAAAACAATGCAATTAACTGGCTTTGTAAATGAATTTTTAACATATTTAAGTTATGATCCATATCTAGAACCAATTACAAAGTATACAAGTATCTTTTTCTACCTTGCCTGTATTATTGCAATCATCTCAAGTATAGTATTACTTTCATTATTAAGAAAAAAAGGCAAACCATGGAAATTATATATTATACCGATATTAACATATTTATTTTTACTGTGTATCTTTGCATATGCTCAAAAGTATTTTGCAACATATGAAGGAGGTACTTCGTCAACAACAGCAAGGGCAATTCATGATTTTATATTCATTGGTACTATTCCACAATATCTTGTTTTTATTGTTTTATTAATAAGAATTACAGGACTTGATTTAAATAAATTTAGTTTTAAAAATGACAAAGAATATTTAGAATTAGATCAAGATGATAGAGAAGAATTTGAAATAAG
>CAZYZU010000019.1:0-13118 GCA_964652065.1 uncultured Muribaculaceae bacterium | reverse complement strand
ATCAATTTTTAAAATGTTATCATTACCAACAACAATTATTGGAATATCTTTTACAGCATCTTTTAATGATCCATCATTATGTTTACCATCATTAGAAGCAAACAAAGTAAACCGCATTGTATAACTACCTGATGC
This sequence comes from uncultured Muribaculaceae bacterium, assembly GCA_964652065.1. Taxonomy (GTDB): domain Bacteria; phylum Bacillota_I; class Bacilli_A; order RF39; family UBA660; genus UMGS995. The sequence goes on along the minus strand of CAZYZU010000019.1, from coordinate 12,983 downwards.
TAAAGTATTATCTGTAAGTAATGTAACATTTCTAGTAATATTAGAAACCTTACCTGCAAGTTTTATTCTAAATACACCATCACTATCTACATAATAACTAACTCCACTAATTCTAAGAACAGTTCCCTGTAAATTAGATGATGAAACCTGATTTCCAGAACTATCATACAATAATATATTTAATCCCATACTGATAGATTCATAATTTGTATCAATAATCTGCTCGCGTGAAGCTGTCTGATCATATCCAACTTTTGTAGTAATATTTAAACTATTATAAGTATTACGATAAATATTTGTATCAACTAAATTTACTTCTTCACCTAAAACAACATTACTTGTTTCATATAAACTATAACTCATTAATCTTTGTCTAATACCAAGTACTGAAATAAGAGCTCTATCTTCATTATTTCTAAGTTCAAACATAATACTATTATTTAAATAATTACCACTTGCCTCAGAATTTTTAAAATCAAATATAAATAAGAATTCCTCCGATATTTTAAATCCTTCACTACTCCAAGTATAATCAAAATAACTTCTGTTTGCAGTAGCATCATCATAAGTATTATTGGTACTATTACTTCCCATTTTAATAAAGTCGGATATTCTATAAGTAACTTCATTATCAGTTGCAAGTTGTACTAAAGCCCTATCATAACAATTTTGATCTACAACATAATAATAATATTCTGGATTACCATTTTTTCCACCATAATCAAGCATTGTAATCATTGTTCCTACTGGAAGTGCATAAGAAGATGTTAAAACATGATAATTCTCATTATTTCTTCCATAGAAGTTTTCAAAAGATTGACTTCTAGCATATAGTGAATAATATGCAGTAAATTGACTCTTATTAGTTATATTGACATTAGTTGCTGATGGCATTTCATATTTTTTATCATAAGTAATTGATGCATCATAACTATCACCATCATCATAACTTTTAGCATCTAAATCAATTGTAATTGTAATCAATTGTACATCATACTCAATTTCATTTTTTGGAACTAGTCCTTGAAGTGTTATAACAACAGATCCTAAATCCTGATCAAGAGAAATATCTTTAGCGTGATATAAATAAAACATAATCGATGGCGCACCAGATTGACTATCTGTTTTATAAGAAGATGTACCCTTATATGTTCCACCATCTTTACTTAATAGTTTTGTTGTACCATAACTTGTCCATTCTGTTGTTTCAGCTTTCATTGAAAGACCTAAAATACTATTAGCTTCTTCTGCAGAATCAGCAACTTTTGGAACATCATTTGAATCAACTAAAGATACTCCTCCAGTTAATCCTTCTGAATTAAATCCTAATACTTCAAAAGTAGTATCACCAGATGCAAAATCAAGCATAGAAAGTTCATATGTACCAAGAGATGAATATTTAGAAGCTGTCAATGAAAATGAATAATTAATCGATGTTATACCAATTGTCCACATATAATAATTAGCATCATGTGGAGTTGGATTTATATATTTTGTTTTAATTGATGTATAAGCATCATCTAACTCATTTGTATAAAAACCATCTTTTGTAATATCTTGATTTACAGCATGAATTCCAAGGATGTAAGATCCACCAATTAAAGCATCTCCAGCATCAGCACTATCTCCATAATCAAATGAATTATCATATAAACCATAAGAAGTAAATCCATTATTATATGTTGTATACATTCCTAAGAATGTCATACCACTAACTTCACCATATGATGTTGCCGCTTCATTTGTAGTAACATTTAAATTCTTATTAAGTAACATATATATACGATTATCTACATTTTTAGTTACTGTTTTATCATCATCATTTATTGTAACAGTTGCTTTTTCTTCACTACCATCTTTATCTACTACACTACTTATTGCTTTTAATAAGTTAGCATTTTGTTGTAATAACAAAGTAGAATTATTTTTAAGTTTTAATAAATCTATTCTATTGAATGTATATTTTATACTTAAATATTCATTAGTTCTATCTGTTGTTCCAGAAAATTCAATAAAGGAATTATCTATAGTAACAGTATTTGCTCTTTGAACTGAAATATTCTTACTAGGTGCAGCTTTTGTTCCTAAGTTAGAAATATAAATTTCAGAAGTTCCACTTGATGAAGAAGCGTTTCCTGAACCAAAAATACTTCCTAAGAAAATAAATTCATGATTATTTGTATCATAACCTTTAGCATCTATATTAACATTAATTTCCTTTGTAACGGAAATAAATGAGAAGTCATAATTTTCACTACCAGAAGCATTAGCTTCTCCTCCACCAAATACAGTTCCTTTAATATTAATATTACTTTCTAATAAATCAGTATTTGAAACAACATTAGTACCAATATTTACATAAGTTTTACCATATACAACAGATGTATTTGCTCCACCATAAACATTTCCATATATTGTTCCACCAACTACATTGACAGTTGCACTTGAATCATTTGTTGCACTACTACCTGTTGCAGCATCATTACCTGATGCAAAAACACATCCACTACTAGGCGTCACAGAAGTAGTATTTCCAACAACTGTATCACCTTCTATATTTACTCGTGTATTTTTAGAAACAATTGCTGTTGAACCATTTCCCCCACCATAAACACTACCATTAACTTGAGTATTTAAAACACTAACATTAGTATTACCAAGTACCGTTCCTTCATTTCCGCCACCATAAATATTAGTAACAATTTCACCACCAGTAGTTGAAACATTAGTATTTTCCATTACACTAGATCTATTACTTCCACCATAAACACCATTGATTTTACCACCACTTATTTTAACATTAGTGCTTTTAGCATTAGCAATATCTCCACCACCATAAATATCTCCAGTAAATCCAGTATTTATTTCTACATTAGATATCTCAGTAATTCCACCTTGATTATTTCCACCATATAAGTTACCTATCATTGTAGAACTACCTGATACAAATTGATTATTACCATCAGTACCAGTCATACCATAATTAAGTTTAAAATCATCCTTTTTTTGATTAGTTAAAATTGCAAAAGAAATTGTATAAGATGCCCCTGGAGCAATAGTATTTGTTCCATAATATCTATTAATTTCATTAATTGAATAAAAACTATCATTCTCAACTATTGCTGAACTACTATAATTTGAAAACATAGTTGAATCTTCTGCAAAAATAGATGCATTCCAAGTAGAAAGTATTGTTGATGAATTATTAGTAATATTAAAATTAATTGTAACAATAGTTTTATATGTAGTACTTTGCCAAGTAACATCTTCTGGTGTATAAGAAACATTAAAATCAATATCACTTTCATTAGTCGTACTAGTACCACTTGTTTTAATATTTGATGTATTAACAGTTCCACTTTGATTAGCACCACCATAAGCATTGAAAACAGAACCTGACGCTATATCAACATTAGTAGTTTTTGCTCCAGCCTCATTTCCAGCTCCATATAAATTAGCAACAGTACCATCAGTGATAAGAACATTAGCATCATCTGTAGAAGTTTGATTACCTCCACCATAAACATTAGTTGTAACTCCACCAAGATGTTCTACATTAGTTTTTTTAGTAACACCACCTTGATTATTTCCACCATAAATATTAGTATAAGTTCCAAGATTAACTTTAACATTTGAATTGTCAACATCACCTGTGACATTAGAACCACCATAAATATTTTCTACAACTGAATTATTTGAAGTAACATTACTTTCTTTAACAGAAGCACTTTCTCCTCCACCATAAATAGTATCAAGGCTAACATTTTGAAGTGTAACATTTGTTGTATCAGTAGAAGCAAGACGACCTCCACCATATATAATTCCATTTGCTTTTGTACTATAAATTTGTCCATAAATATTTTCACTAGTTGCTAAAACGTTAGAAACAGTTGTAACTCCACCGATATTATTCCCACCATAAACATCATTAACAGTACCTCTTTCAAGATACAAATGACTATTGCTAACCGTTCCACTTTGATTAGAACCTCCAAATAATGTAGTAATAGTTCCACCTTTTAAATAAACAGAAGTATTTTTTACATTAGTTTTGTTTCCTCCACCATAAGCATTTCCAATTACTCCACCATTTATATTAACAACAATATCTCCATTTGGACTACCTGAGGCATCATTTCCTCCATAAAGAGAACCAATATTACCATCATTTACATTTAAATTAATATTTCCTAAAACATAAGGAGTATATGTAGAGTTACCTTCTCCTCCACCAAATACAGATTCATTAATTGTTCCTTTATTAACTGTAACATTTGTATTCTTTTCTGATACATTAGTAGAATTTTCAATACCGTTTACAGTTCCATAAGCACTACCACCATAAACAGACCCCTCAACTTTTGGTATTAAACTACTAGTTGTATTTCCAACATTTAAATTAACATTTCCTAAAACAAAAGTACCAGAGGAAGTTCCATTTTGATATCCACCTTGACCTCCGCCATAAAGTGAGCCCTTTATTGTTCCACCAACTAAATTAACATTAGTATCACCATAAATTGTTCCTTTACTTCTACTTCCTCCATAAAGTGAACCTTCTATTACACCATCTGTCATTGTAATATTTACAGTAGACGTTTTAGCACTAGATCCAGCACCATTATTATTTCCTCCACCATAAAGTGAACCTTTTATTGTTCCACCAATCATTTGAATGTTTGTTGTATTAGTATCAGATGCACTACTTACACCAGTAGCTCCAAAATTACCTCCACCATAAACATTTCTTTTTACTAAAGCTTCATCAGCAATTATAATATTTGAATTATCATTAGATCCAACTGATGAATAACCATTATTACCATGACCATTACCAAATACAGAACCAGATTCAGCATTATACATTGTTGTATTATTATTAACATAACTATCAGATCCAATAGTAGCATTACCACCTACATAAATAAATGAACTACCATTTACAGTTCCATAACCATTTCCACTTGAATAAGCATTACTTCCTCCAAGTAAACTATTATCAACAATTCCACCGGTCATTTGTACAATTCTATTTCCATAGGTTGCATTATTTCCAGCACCTGCAGTTACAACAGTTATTTCTCCACCTTTTATATATAAATATAAATCATTTATAGTAGATCTAGAACTATCAGTTATTGGACCACCAATTACATTGTAAAACCAACCACCTTCAATTGTTCCACGTCTTGCTGCATAATGAGTTCCACTATGACGACCACCTACATAAATACCTTGAACATTAGTAGCCTTATTAGTTCCATATTTTCCACTTTTATATGTAGAGTCAAGTGCAACACCTTGATTAGTTGAAGCATGTATTAATCCACCCCAACTTCCGGCAAGACATGAATTAAATATTAGATTATCATTATTATTGGATACTCTATCATAATCATTTCCATAAGTACCTTTAGCTTCAATATAATTAGTATAATCATCTTGAACATACCCTTGTGATAAACTACCAGAATTATATTTTCCAGACTCTATTACAAATTTATATTTAGTAACACTAGTACTACTACCAATAGAATTATTTCCTCCACCTAAAACTATATTAAAGGTTACATAATTATCTCCATTACTTACTGTTCCACGACCAACTTTTACATTATGCCAATATCCATATAAATATTTTGAATTACTTTGACCAGAATTAACAACAGTATCCCCACTACTAAAAGTTTGATTATTAACAATTTTAACATTTTCAATAACTGTATCATTGTAACATTTAACAGCTATAGAAGAAACAGTCCAATAATATGTTTCTCTATAATCAATACCATTATATGCACTAGTTAATGTAAAGGGTTTATTTTGACTAGATGACCAAGTTGATGATGAATTTGCTTTTAAAACAATTATATTAGTATCTCTTGTTACTAAATAATAATAATTATCAGTATCATTTATAGTTTGAACATTACCAGACGCATCATAATATTGCATCAATTCATAATATGTACAACCACTACTATTACTACAAGTTCCACTACTTTGATAATTACCAAGTGAATCATAATATCCAGCATATGAAGAATATCTTGGAATATTTATTTCTTTATAATATCCCGCAGCACTTGTTCCAACTAAACTTGAACTTCCTTCTGTTGTAACAGAATGTTGTACCATACTAAAGTTTCTTAATTCATAATATGTTTTACTTTTATCATAGCTAGATGAAATAGATTTAAAATAATATGTACAACCACCATTAGTTTTACAATAATTACCAGAAACACTTGTACCATAAGCATTAACTGCGCCAGTTGGATAATATGTATATATAGCTGTAGTCTCTCTTGTATAATAATTACTAACATCTTCATATTTAGGAACATCTTTACTAATTCCTTGCATACCAGCACTCTTTAAATTAGAAAAAGCTGTAGACCATACATTATTATTACTAGAAATTTCATATTTAGTAGCTTCTACCCAACTAGCATTAAATACTATCTCTATTGGTTCATTAACAGAAGAAACAGGAATTCTTACACTTCTAATATAAGTATCACTATCATAACTAATAGATGCCCCAACATAATTAGTTACCCATCCATTAAATGCCATATTCTCTGGTCTATCAGTAAAAGGATTATCAATTAATTCAATATTTATATAACCATCAATAACTGGATAATATTTATAATAAATATAATTGTCTTGTGCCTCATCTATACTTACATGCCCAACTTTAGTATTATCAATCATATCCTGTCCACTGTAATTAATATATACTTTAGCTAAATTTGAATCACTATATATTTTTTGATCTTCTCCAGTAGGAAGAACTCCATCATTTTCACCATAAGAGTAATTTAATCCCTTATAATAATTATAATCAGCTGCCAAATCATTAACATAAACATAATTATCTAAAACACCACTATCATGTAATGGAATATTTTCTGTAGCATATGTAGAAATTCCATAAGAAATATCTTCTTCAGTAGATTCTGAAACAATAGAAGTTTTACTAAATTTAAAATTATTATCTACATAATCCCAATTATAAGAATTAGAATTATTTAACATATTTAAAATAGAATCCTTAGTTACAGTTTTATCTGTAAAAGTAAGATCAGTATCATTTTGATATTCATATAAATTACTAGTAGAAGTATTATTTGAGTTAACAATATAAAAACTATTATTATTAACTAATAAACTGTTATATTTAATATTAGTTAAAACATTAGTTATAGCGTTATTAATACTAGAATTAATTTCATAAACAACTGTTCCGATAGAAAAAGTATTACTAGAAGTTACTGTTATAGAACTAGATACATTTTTTATTGTACTATCAGTATTTAATTTTGATATAACTCCACCAATATTATTAGTAGTAGAAATATTAGTAAAATCAAAACTACTATTTTGAAAAGATATATTAGAAACTTCTGTTTTAGTAGCGTCACCTACTAAACTACCAACAACTGTATTATTACTTGATGTATTAGTAGTAAGATTGAAATTATAAAAATTTATATTTTTAATAGTAGCGTTATCTGTTTTTGAAAAAAGTCCATAATAATCAGTATTTTCTATTGTATTAAAACCATTTATCTTTAAATTAATAATTGTATAACCATTACCATCAAAATGCCCAGAAAAGTATTTGTTATCTACACCTATCGTAGTAAAAGAATTATTACCCATATCTATATTTTTACCAAGAACATAATATTTATCTTTATAAATATTATTATCATTTGACTCAATTAAAGATTTAAAATATGAAAGATCTGCTCCATTTCTTATTTGATAAGGGTTTTCTTCACTACCATTACCAGCTGAAAAAGAAGTTGAGACACTACTTCCATCCCAAACTTCATCACTACTAGCTACTTCACCAAATGTTAGAGGTCCCACAAAAAGGCTATAACAAACACCAGTTGCTACAGCTACAATTGTTATAAAAATAATAAATATAAATAATTTCTTTTTATTTTTATACACAACCTACTCCTCCATCATATTAGTTTAGTCATTAATATATTTTTTTAATTTAACAAACTCATTTATTTTATCTAATTGTAAGACATTCTTTTTATCAAACTTAGAAGATATATTTCTCATAAAAGTAATAAGTTCATTAATTTTTTTTCTATTTAAGGAATCATCTTTACCAACTCTTGTAAATTCACCCTTTTTATCAATTTGAATTTTATATTTAAGCATTTTATAAATACCATCAAAAAATTCTAAATCATTATATAAAATAGCAAACACTAATATTTGAAGAAAAACATATATTGGCATATCATAAATCTTATTAGTTAAATTTTCATAAAGACCAGCTTCATCCATATCATAATCATATAATTCTTTAAAAGTAGTCTTTTTAATTAACGACTCTAATTCTACGCCATCTTCTATACATAAAACACAAGATAATCTATAAATATATTGATATTTTTTTAACCAATCTCTATTAATTTTAGAATTAATTAAAGAATCATTCTTTAATTTTAATAGCTTTACAGTCTGTCTTAACAATTCCTCTTCTTTAGCATGTTTCTTTTCTATTTCATAACTTATTTCATCAACATCAAGGACTTCAATGTCGTCACCCTTTTTAGTTTGAAGTTTAGCAATTTCTCCTATTGGAATTTTAATAGTATCTCCTGTTACAGGAATATCTATTTTTTTATGTTTTACTTTATTAGGAACTTCTTCAACTTTTTCTTTATCATCTTTTTCATCAAGTTCCTCTTTTTTAGTCTTTTTAACCATTTTCTTAAAGAAAGAATCAAAATTAAGTAAAATTACTAAAATAATTAAAATAACAATAATCGCTAATAATTTAAATATAAAACTAGGAGCAATTACAGAAACTACTTTTCCAACTACTTGTTTAGGGGAAATAGGATCATCTTCAGTATTATTTACATCTCCCTTAGTAATTAACTTATTATTAATCTTTTTTATATACCTATGAGTAATAAACTCTCCACTATCATCTTTATAAGTAATAATATCGTTGGTATCATACTTAGAATTAAGCTTAACTATAACAACATTGTCAACTTCAATTGAACCTGACATTGATCCACTTGCGACTACAAAATAAGTATATCCAAAGATATTAGCATAATCTTTACCCAATAAATCTATAGATACAAAAGTATAAATACAAAGACTAACTAAGAACACTAAAAAAGTATAAAAAATATACGAAATAACTTTTTTAAATTGTTTCACTTTTGCATCACCACACTATTTTTTAACTTTTATTCTTTTATAACTCATTATAGCATAATTTTCGACAAAAAAAAACATCTTAGATGTTTTTTGCATTATAAATAAATTCAATATCCGAAAGAGAAATTTTTGACTTAGAAATATAGTCAATTATAAGTATCATTTTAACCATTGCCTTAGTATTTGTAAGATTATCTAATGATAAATCATCTTTAGAAATATTAATATTTAATAAGTTAAATTTACTACAAATATTATCAACAATATTATCACTATCATTTAATGATAATTTATAAATAAATGAGTTTGTATAATTAAATAAATATTCAAATAATTTATTCATTAAACTATCTAAACTAATATTATATTCATCAGTTGAATAAACCTCATTATATATTTTTTTTAGATATTTATAAGATGAAAATCCTACTAATAATAAATCATAAATAGTTGAAGTATCATCAATATTCTTTAAGATATTATAAGATATTTCCATATCATCTAATTCTTGATACAAAGTATTTAATTTATCAATTTCTTCGTTTAATAATAATTTATTTTTATCAATAACCTTTTGATTAACTTTATTAAATAAATTACCTTTCAAAGAACTATTATATTTTTTATAAAGTTTTTCACGTTTTTTTTCAGTAGTAGAAATCTCTTTCTGTTTACTTAAATAAGTCTTATCAACACCGCTTTTTGCCTTATAAATATCTTTTAGACTATCAATTATAGGTTTAAACAAATAAAAATCAGTAAGTTCTTCTAAAGTATTAGAAAGTTCATTAATTTGAATATTATAATTATCTTTTTCATAATCAGATAAAGAATTATATTCCCCAATAGAAAAATGATTATAATTATTAATACGAACAGTACTATTTTCTAAATAATCAGTAATATTTAATTCTCTATTAAGAAATCTATTAACTAAATTATAAGAATCAGTATTAGTAGAATAATTTACTTTTTTAGATAATTCATTATATTTATTAAATAAATCTTTACTAGATACTTTATTATCATTCATTTTCTTAGAAATCATCTTATTACAATAAGTTGTTAACTCCTTTTGATGATTATAGACAATATAATTAAAATTAAGTCTTATTTGATTAATTAATCCAGGACATTCCCAATATAATTCTTCAAATTTATTTTTAATAATATCATTAAAATTATTTTTATTTACATTGTTAAAAAAACATTCCATATATAAATAAGTATAACCACTATAATTAAAATCATTAAAAGATAAAGAAATACCAGCATTAATTAAAATATTAATTATTTCTTTTATTTTTAAGTTAGTATCAACTAAATTAGTACTTGTAGTATCACTCAAATCATAAATAAGCTTTGTAAGTCCTAATCTATAATCTACATTGCCATATTTATTAGTTAATTTAAATACTTCTTTTAAGCTCTCAATAGAATCATATTGTTTTTTATAAGAAGAATTATTATCACTAGGAAACATTTTATTAACTCTTTTATTAATTTCAGATAAAATAGATTCTTTATAACTAGAATATTCCTTAATAAGTGATGATACATATTCATTTCTATCTAAGACAGCTTTTTTATGAAATTTATTTTTCATTACTTTTGTTCCCTTAGAAGTTTCCATAGGAAAATTATTAATAAAATCTTTTTCTTTATTAATTTTTTCAATAATGTCAATATTATTTACTTTCATTAATCTCATCCTCTTCTTCTATAATTATGCTTTTATTAAGAAAATCAATATATTCTTCTACATCTTTATATATATTAATTAAGTTATTAGAATCATCTTTATTAAAACTAATTTTTTTCTCATCATTATTATCTAAAATTTCTACTTCATTCATAATACTCTCCTATTAAAATAAAACAAGAACCATTAAGGTCCTTGTTTAATGATTATATTTATGCTCCTGATTTAGTATTTGAACTAAATTCTAAGTTAAATGATAAAGCTCCACCTGAAGCATTATCTTCACAGTCTACATCTTGACCTTCAATCCACATATATACTCTTACTTTAGTAACACCTGCAGCTAATGTAAATGCTTTTTTATAAGCATCTGTTGGAATTCCTGCAGCAGTACTTGTAATTGTAGGTACAACAGCTTTGAAATAATCAGCAGCAGCTGAAGTTAATGGTACATTTGCATCAGCTGGAATTTCAGCAATAACTCCGTTATATGTAAGTTGTTCTGCCCCAGTACCTAATAAACCATCTATTTCATAATTACTTGAAGCATTAGCTATAGCAGCAGCAGTATGAACATCTGTATTTGGTTCCCAAATATTAACTATTTTTCCTTCACCTAATCCTTGAATAGCAGTATACCCTTCACTAATATTTTTAGTTCCTTCATCAACAAATGCAACTCTTGCAGCATTTTGAATACCTGTTGCAGTATTTAATGCTTTAACACTTGAAGAAGAAGTTAAATAAATATCAGTTTCTTCTCTAACTTGGAAGAATAAATCAAATGCAACAAATGCACCTTCATTACCATTAGTTTCAGTAGATTTAGATGCTGTTAATGTAAATTCTCCAGAATCAACATCACTTACTATTTCACCAGTAAACATATCTAAAAATCCTTTATCTCCTAGATTTCCACCAGTAGATACTGGAGATAATGATGTTTCATTAGTTGGTAATTGATTAACTGCTGTAGTATAAGTATCAATTGCATTATTTAAATCATCATTAGAAATAACTGTTTTCCATGAGATAGCATCAGCAGATACTTGTAAACCATTTGATGCAGCAACATTAACATCTACACTGTTAACTTTAACAGTTCTGTTTGCTGTAAACCATGCATAAGTACCAAGTGTTAAAATCACACCAGTAAATATGATCATTAATACAGATAATAATATCTTTCTTCTTTTTCTTCTCTCTTTAGCAGTACTTGTTCTGCTAACATTTTTTTCTTTCATATTTTACACTCCTCATTTCTTTTCGTTTAAATGTTCCTCAGTAATATCCATGTGCATTTTAATTTCACCACCGAGTAAGTCATCCTTGCAATCAGGATCATCACCCTCTATCCAAACAACTAAAGTATAGTGATCTTTAGACTTCGGTGAGAACTTCTTCCTTTGTTCTAACACTGCAATATTTTTAGAATGAAATTTTTTAGTTCCATCCTCTGCTTTTTTGCTTTCTTCATTAGCTTTAGCATAAACAGTAGGAACTCCATTCTTATAAATCATTACTCGTATTGCCTTGTCAACATTTTTAATAGAATCATCTATATCTATTTCATACCAATAATTAACTGTTTCTTGCCCTGCATTAACTATATAGAAACTATATGCCAAATAATTAGTTCCATTATGTGCACCATTTTTAACAGTGTCAACATCTTCATCAATCCAATTAATTGAAATATTATCCATATAATCAAGGGTTTCAGCATTAAGTTCTTTTTCTTTGTTTTTCAGTGAACCATCTTCTGATAAATAAATATTTTTTCTATTTGACATATTCTTATCAAGTGAAATTATAAAATTGCCACGCTGATACATTATATATAAAAATAAATAGATAATTGAAATAAGTAACATTAGAAGTAATAAAACAATCTTTGTAATCTTTACAAATAATTTTTTTCTATATACTTCATTTGCTGTTATACCAACAGAATAATCTTTTTTCAATAAAATCACCATCTACCCTCAATACATAATATATACTATAGGAATATCTATCCTCCCTTACTATGTCTATTAAAGTATAGCATAAGTTTTTTTGATAA
>CAZYZU010000018.1:0-13958 GCA_964652065.1 uncultured Muribaculaceae bacterium | reverse complement strand
GGTATCTATCGCTTTTTGTATACCATGAAGGTGTCACATCAATTGTAACACTACAGACCTAGAAAATATCATTTTATAAATAGCTTGTGTTTTCTCTAAAAAAATGCTATAATATACAAGCATTAAAAAGAGGGGGAATATAAATGTTAGATACAGATAAAATTTACAAAGATTTGAAAATAAAATTAGTTCGAGAAGGATTTTTAAATCTATCGTCAATAGACAAAGTATGCTTAATAGAAGAAAAATTAAAAGAAATTACAGCTAGAAAAATTGGTGTTAAACATGTAGATAAATATGAGTTAATTGATATGTTAGAAATGTTAAATATGACAATGAATAGTGAAAGTGAAGCTCAAAGGACATTCACCAGTTACAACAATGCAATTACAAACTTAATGAGTAGTATTCAAGGTTATGGAATAGTTAATGATGCATCAGCAGAAAAAGAACCTAAAATCTTATTAAATGAATATGGTTATATTGATACATTTGCAAGTAGTAAATTAGTAGATCCTGTTGATAATACAATTTATTTAGTTAATGTATTAAAAAATAGCTTTATGCAATCAAATAACAAAATAATGAAAAATTTAAAGAAATAGCAAATTGCTATTTTTTATTATGATAGAAATATTTAAATTATGTGCTATAATATATAAATAAGGAAGTGGTTTCATGAAACTAGTTAAAAATAATGATAATCCAATTAATGAAAATAAAATAGTTAATCAAATAAGAGCATTAGGTATAGATATGATTACAGAAGCAAATAGTGGACATCCAGGAATTGTTCTAGGTGCAGCTCCAATAATTTATACTTTATATGCAAAACATTTAAGAATTAACACAGCTAACCCAGACTATTTTAATAGAGATAGATTTATTATGTCAGCAGGGCATGGCTCAGCATTATTATATTCAACATTATTCATGGCAGGATTTGATTTAGAATTAGATGATTTGAAAGCATTTAGACAAATTAATTCTAAAACACCAGGACACCCTGAGATTGGAGTAACACCAGGTGTTGATATGACAACAGGTCCTCTTGGACAAGGTTTTGCAACAGCAGTTGGTATGGCGATGGGAGAAAAACATTTAGAAGCAAGATATAATACTTTTGAAAAAAATCTAATTAACTTTAAAACGTATGTATTATGTGGAGATGGAGATTTAGAAGAAGGAATCAGTTATGAATCCGCATCAATTGCGGGAAACCTTGGATTAAACAATTTAATAGTTTTATATGACTCTAATGATATATCGCTTGATGGTAAAACATCCCTTACATTTAAAGATGACATTAAACAACGCTTTGAATCAATGAATTGGAATTATATTAAAGTAGTAGATGGTGAAGATATATATCAAATAGATAAAGCAATAGAAGACGCAAAAAAAATAACAGATAAACCAACTATAATTGAAATAAAAACAACTATTGGAAAATATTCAAAAGATGAAGGTACAAATCTTGTTCATGGAAAAGTATTAGAAAAAGACGATATATCATCAATAAAAGAAAAACTAAAATTAAGAGATGTAATGTTTAATGTAACAAACGATACAATAGAAGATTTTCAACATCTAATTAACTCACGTTGCAGTAATTTAGAAAGAGAATTCACAGAAAAATTTGAAAATTTAAACAATGATATCAAAGAAGAATTAAATTTCATTATGGGAAATGATAAAAAAATAGATTTTAAAGATCTTATATATGATAAACCAGATAATGAAAAAGAATCATCTAGAGATACATCAAAAAAAGTATTAAATGCCTTAGTAAAAAATAATCCTTATATGTTAGGCGGAAGTGCAGATTTATTTGGATCAAATAAAACTTATATTGATAATGGAGGGGATTTTTCTAAAGAAAATTATGGTGGTAAAAATATTTTCTTTGGAGTAAGAGAAAATGCAATGGGTTCCATATTAAATGGCCTTGCTCTAGTAGGATATCGTGTTTATGGATCAACATTTTTAAGTTTTTCAAATTATTTAGCTCCAGCAATCAGAATGGCAGCACTACTTAATTTACCAATTACATATATTTTCACACATGATTCAATATCACTTGGAGAAGATGGTCCAACTCATCAACCAATAGAACAATTAACGTGGTTAAGAGCAACACCAAACCTAGAAGTATTTAGACCATGTGATGCTAATGAAGTAATAGGTGTTTATAAAACAATTATGAAGAAAAAAATGGGACCATCAGTTATCTCATTATCAAAAACAATCCTTCCTATTTTGGAAACCACAAATTCAAATGAAATAGAAAAAGGCGGTTATATTGTTAAAAGTTGTACCAGAAAACTAGATGGTATTATAATATCAACTGGAGAAGAAGTGCATCTAGCAATAGAAGTAGCGAATCGTCTATCAATTAAAGGATTTGATATTAGAGTAGTTAGTATGCCTTGTACAAAAAGATTCTTAGAAAATGATAAAGAATATATTGAAGAAATCCTTCCAGTAGGAATTAAAAAAATTGTAATAGAAACATCTCCATCAATGTCATGGAATAGAATTGTTTTTAATCCAAAATTTTTAATAACACTAGATAGTTTTGGCACATCTGGAAACAGAGAAGACGTTTATAAAAAACTAGGATTTGATATCGATTCATTAGAAGAAAAAGTAGAAAAATTATTAAAATAATATAATTCGACAAGAAAAGACTTTTATATTTATTACTATAATGATGGTGATAATTATGAGAGTTTTTTACATTTTTAACATAAAAAAAGAATTTAAAGATTTATATATTGATACCCCATCTGTATTATTTAATATTTTAAAACAAATCTATTATTTAAATGATAGTGAATTAAATTATGCAAAAACATTACTAAATCAATTAACAAATAAATTAGAAAAAAAAGATTTAGATAGATATTTATTTATAAAATTACATAGAGAAATGCCATACAGTAAAAGGGATGACACCCATTATATGAATAATCTCTACAAAAATGAAATTTCTAAATTAAAAGTTAGAAGAAGTTACATAAAAATAGAGACAGAGAGTAATTTTTCATCCTTTTTTTCTATTATCAATAATTTAGATGGATATTTTTTTGCATGTGACTTTGAATGTTCAGATTATTTCTTTATCAATAGAATAAAAATGCTTGTCTAACAATATAATTTTTAGTACAATATAAGTAAGGAGATGAATTAAATGTTACATGATATATTAATGATAGTTATAGGATTAATCATAGGTTTAGTTATAGGATTCTTTGTTGCAAGAACACTTATGAAAAAATATATGAAAAAAAATCCACCAATTAATGAAGAAATGCTAAAAGGATTAATGATGCAAATGGGAAGAAAACCTAATCAAAAACAAATTAATCAAATGATGAAGAATATGCAAAAACATATGTAAAACAAGATTATTCTTGTTTTTATTTTTATTATATTGTGCTATTATTATAATAGAGGTGACAAATATGAATAATCAAAATGATAATTTAAATAATAACAAAACAGATTTATTGAGTGAGTTTTATAATTCTAATCATTAATCAGATATACAAAACAAACCACAAGAAAGTATCCAACCTAATCAAAAACAAATGAAAAGTAATGACAATTCAATCAATCAAGAAAATAAAATTAAAGAAGAACAATTAATTATAAATAGTCAAAATACTACTAAAAATATAGATGATTTAATTATTAATCCAATTACTAATGATAACATTAATAATAATATCAATGAAATCGATGATAGTGTATTAATAAAAAAATATATTGGTCAAAACGCAGATAAGATAATTAACAATCAATTTTCAATACCAGGATTCTTTTTTGCAGAATTTTATCTATTTTATAGGAAAATGTTTTTATATGGATTTTTAGTTATAATTTTAAAAACAATATTGACAATTGCATCACTAACTGAAATTTCGTTTGTTATAAATATTGTCATTGGTCTTACTGCAAATAAATTGTATCTTCATTATATAAAAACAAAAATAAATAAAATAAAAAATAACAACAACAATTCAGATTTAGAAAAAATATGTTCAGAAAAAGGTGGTACAAATGTTTTAACTGTAATAGGAGGAATCATCTTAGAGATTGTTTTAGCTGTTGTAGCAATATTAATTACTTTACTTTTTGGACTAGGAACCCTTTTTGGAGGAATAATTGGTGATATAATTTCTTCATCATCAGGAAAAATAAATAATACATATAGAGATACTATTTTATTTGATTCAGAAACCAATTTAAATGAAATTTTTAATATAACTATACCAGCTGAATTTCAAAATGAAAGCTCTGATTCAACTCTATTTGACTATCAATACAATTCAAATGCAAGTGCGATTTTAGGAAAATGTACTTTATCACTAGGAATAGTCTCTAACGCAAATTCAGCAAAAGAATACGCAACAAGTATGGCTAAACATTATTCTGTAAGTAATATGTTAAATAACATGAAGATAAATAACATTAATTGGTATACTCTCTCATACGAAAGTGTTGGAAAAGAGTTTGCATATATATCAGAAATTAATAATAAAGTCTATTTATACACATTCAATATTCAAGAGGATGCAGATTATGAAATATGTAATTCATATAATACATCAATAATAAATTCAATATCATTAAAATAGGGCACAATAGTGTCTTTTTTATGTTATAATTTATATGGTGATATTAATGAAAAACTTTAAAGAAAAATTAGCCCTTATTCCAACAAAACCAGGAAGTTATCAAATGAAAAATAAAGATGGTGTAATTATTTATGTTGGAAAAGCAAAAAATTTGCAAAGACGATTAAGATCATACTTTACAAGAACTGTAACCGGAAAGACTAAAATGTTAGTAGAAGACATAGACGATTTTGAATATATAGTAACATCATCTGAATTAGAATCATTAATATTAGAAATAACTTTAATAAAAAAATACGATCCTAAATATAATATTTTACTAAAAGATGATAAAACTTATCCATATATTGAATTAACCAAAGAAAAGTATCCTAGGTTAAAAGTAATAAGAAACGTTAAAAGAAAGAAAAATAAAAACCATTTATATGGGCCATATCCTAATGTATATGCAGCAAGAAGAACAGTTGATATGTTAAATAGATTATATCCATTAAGAAAATGCGAAAATTTAAAAAAAGATTTATGTCTTTACTACCACATTCATGAATGTCTAGGATATTGTAAATTAGAAGTAAATAATGAAAAGATAAATAAAATGATAAAAGAAGTAACAAACTTTCTAAAAGGTGATTCAAAAGCTGTAATAAATAAGATTACAACTGATATGAATAAAGCGAGTGAATCATTAAACTATGAAAAAGCAAAAGAATTAAAAGAAATGCTTAATGATATTAATATAACTTTAAATAAACAAAAAATTGATCTAAATAATAATTACAATTTTGATCTAATAAATTATTATCACGATAAAAATTATTTATCTATGCAAATATTCTTTGTAAGAGGAGGATTATTAGTTGGAAGGCATGAAGATATAGTTAACTTTTTAAGTGAAGAAGAAATACTAGAATATATAATTAAATTTTATGAAAAAAGAACACTTCTTCCAAAAAAAATATTAATATCTGATGAAATTAATAAGAATCTTTTAGAAGATTATTTCAAAATTAAAGTATCAACTCCTAAAAGAGGAAAATTATTTTCTTTATTAAAGCTTGCTAAAGAAAACGCTAAAGAAAAATTAATATCAGAAGAAGAAACTTTAAAAAGAAATGATAAATTAAGATTAAACGCAATAAATGAATTAAAAGATTTATTAAAATTAGAGAAAGTATCTAGAATGGAATCATTTGATAATTCACATTTATTTGGAACTTTTTATGTAGGAGGAATGGTTGTATTTGACGATTTTCTACCTTTAAAAGATGAATATAGAAAATATAAATTAGTATTAAATGTATGTGATGATTTAGCAGCAATGAAAGAAGTCTTATATAGAAGATATTATAAAGTACTAATGGAAAATCTAGAAAAACCAGATTTAATTGTTTTGGATGGTGGAAAAACGCAAATAACAGTATGTAAAGAAATAATAAATAATCTTGGATTAAATATTCCAATAATAGGATTAGTGAAAAATAAAAGCCATAAAACAAATCAAATAATGGATCAAAATTATAATATTTTATCAGTAAAAAAAGATAGCAATTTATTTTTATTTTTAACAAGAATTCAAGACGAAGTTCATAGATATGCAATTACATACCATAGAAATATAAAATCAAAAGGGGCACTATCTTCAGCATTAGATATGATCCCAGGAATTGGAGAAGTAAAAAGAAAAGAATTATTAAAAAAATTTGGATCTTTAAAAAAAATGAAAGAAGCTACTTTAGAAGAATTAGAACAAATATTAAACAAGGATGTTGCAAAAAATTTGTTTTCTTATTTAAAAGAAATGTAGTATAATAAAAAAAAGAAAGTAGGGTGTATATAATGAAAAATAACAAAGGTTTTACATTAATTGAAATTTTAGCAGCAGTTGTAATATTAGGAGTTTTAGGAACAGTAGCTGTTACTGGTACAATAAAATATTTAGCATCATCTAGAGATAAAGCATTTAAAATAATGTCGCAAAGTGCCTATCAAGCAGTTGAAAATTGTGCTTCACAAGGTAATTGTTCTTTGCCAAATGACCAAGTTGGAGCAAATGAAACATTTACTACAAAAGATTTAATTTCAAAAGGATATTTAGATAATTTAAAAAATCCAAGAAAAAATAAAAAAGACTGTTCAGGAAGCGTTAAAGCTATTGTAACAAAATTAAATGACTCCGGAAATACAGTTTATGCATATGATGTAACATTACAGTGTGATGGTATGTATAATAATCAAGAAAAAACTTTTAGATGGCCAAAGGGAACGGAATTAACAAACGCAAAAATTGAAGCCGTAACTACAGGAAGTTCAAATAAAATTCAATATACGAACTCATCTAGTACAACAAGTTTTAGTCTAGTGACAACATTAACCAATATTTTAACAATAGACAAATCAGTATCAATTAACGCCAGAATTGGTAATTGTGCTGAATTTACAGATAAATATTCAAAAAATAATATTGTAATTAATAGTGATAATTTAACTACAAACTATAAAGATATCATCGATTATACAATAAAAATAGGTAGTGAAAACACTTGCACTGGTAAATTATATTTAATATTACCAGAAGGACATCACACATCAATGAATGGAATAATTAATCAAACAATGGAAATTGATACAGGATATACTATCCAAAAGAAAAACACTTATTATTAGGAGAATATAATGGCAAATATAAAAGTAATGGACGAAGTTCTAGCAAATAAAATAGCTGCTGGAGAAGTAGTTGAAAAAACTATGAATGTAGTCAAAGAACTTGTAGAAAACAGTATTGATGCAGAATCTACAGAAATTAGTATTGAACTAATTGATTCAGGTGTTAAAGAAATAAAAGTTACTGACAACGGAAAAGGGATGGATAGAGATGATGCATCCCTTGCTTTTTCACGTCATGCAACGTCTAAACTAAAAGATTTAAATGATTTATTTAACATTGAGTCCCTTGGATTCAGAGGTGAAGCCCTTCCATCAATTGCCGCTGTATCAAATATGGAATTAAAGACATCAAACAAAATAGAAGGAACTAAAGTTTCTATTGAAGGTGGTAAAAATAAAAAAATAGAATCATCTGACCTTCAAGAAGGAACAACAATTTGTGTAAAAGATTTATTTTATAATACTCCTGTAAGATTAAAATATCTAAAAAATTTATATATAGAACTTGCTAATATTACAGAATATATAAATAAAATGGCTTTAGCGTATCCAAATATAAAATTCACATTAATAAATAATGATAAAAAAATATTAGATACTACAGGTGATGGCGACTTATTAAAAGTAATTTATAATATTTATGGTGTTGATATAACTAAAAAAATGATAGAAATATCAGGAGAAAATGATGATTATTATATAAGTGGTTACATTTCCTATCCTGAAATAACTAAGTCAAATCGTAATTCTATCACAACCCTTGTAAATGGAAGAGTTATTAAGAATAACAATTTAAATAAAGCAATTATTAATTCATACCATACCTATATTCCAAAAGATAAATTTCCAGTAGTTGTTCTAAATATCGATGTTGATCCAATTTTAATTGATATAAATATTCATCCAACTAAAATGGATATAAAATTTTCTAAATTTGATTGTCTTGAAGAGTTAATTGTAAAACTTGTAAAAGAAAAACTAGAAAAATTAACATTAATTCAAAGTGCAACAGTAAGAAATTCAGAAAGCATAAATGAAATCAGCAGTATAAATAAAAAACAAACAATATCAGAAGAAGACACTGAAATAGATACCGATAAAATGACATATGAAGAAATGACTCTTGATTTTGAAGTTGCCGAAACAAGTGAAACTATAAATAATCAAGAAGAAAAAATAAGAATTAAAAAAATGATTCCAAGAGGTATAGTATATAAAACTTATATTATTGCTGAAAATGAAGATGGTATGTTTATAATTGATCAACATGCTGCTGCTGAAAGAATCAATTACGAAAAAGTATTAAAAGAAATCACAAAAGAAAAACAAATTATAATTGACCTTTTAGTACCAATAAAAATTGAATTACCATCTAATGAATATCTTATCTTAAAACAACATTTTGATATTCTAACTAATTTTGGTTTTAACATTGAAGAATTTGGAACAAATACAATTATAATAAGAAGTCATCCTAATTGGATTAAAGATGACTATGAAGAAGAAGATATAAGAAAAGTAATTGATATAATTGTAAGTACTGAAAAATTTGATTTAGAGATGTTTGTCTATAGATTATCAGCTACTCAAGCATGTAGAATGAGTATTAAAGCAAATGATTATATTAATTATGATGATCAAGTATATTTATTAGACACCTTAAGAAATTGTGAAAACCCATTTACATGTCCACATGGAAGACCAACAATCATTACATATACAAAATATGACTTAGAAAAAATGTTTAAACGTGCCATAGATTAGTATAATTGACTCAAAGAATATAATATAGTACAATAACATAACAAATTGGTAGGTGTTAATATGAGCAGTATGAATATTAATGAAAAAAACATTTTTAAAGAAGTTTATCCATTCGCAACAGAAGCAGTTGCAACTTATTTAAAAGAATTAAATTTAGAAGATAAAACTATACTTACTGTAGGTTCATCTCTAGATCAAGCCTTTAATAGTTTAATTCTAGGAGCAAAAGACATAACTGTTTTTGATATTAATATTAATACTGAAGAATTTTATCAAATAAAAAAAGATTTAATTCTAAAAACACCAAGAAAAAAAATATATAAGGAAGTATTAAATTTAAAAAATATTCCTTTATCAAAAGATGTATTAAATAAAGATATAGTTACAAAAACAAATTTATATTTAAAAAATGATGAAAATTACAACCTTTTAAGAGAAAAATTAATTGATACTAATATCACTTTTATTAATGGAGATATTTTCAATTTAAATAATTCTCTTGAAAACAAATCATATGATAAAATAATTTTATCAAATGTATTACAATATTTAGAATGTTGTTTTGATGAAACCAATGTCGAAAAAGGTTTAAAAACTTGCTTTGACAATTTGAATAAGCATCTAAATGATAATGGATTAATACAACTTCTTTACCTATATTGTTTTTCAAAAAACAATATAAAAAATAATGAATGTAGTAATATCATTTATGATATTGAAAGAGTTTACAATGTACTTAATTCCCATAATTTAGATATTCATTTTTTTGATGGAGTATGTACAAAAAGAAATACTGATGCGATAGTCACATATACAAAGAAAAGGTGATTTGATGAAAGATATAATTGTAATAATAGGACCAACAGGAATAGGTAAAACTAAATTAAGTATTGAACTTGCTAAAAAACTAAATGGAGAAATAATAAATGGAGATTCTGTTAGTATTTATAAAAGATTAAATATTGGTAGTGCAAAACCTACTATAAAAGAACAACAAGAAGCACCACATCATTTAATAGATATAAAAGATATAGATGAAGAATATAGTGTCTTTGACTATCAACTAGATGCAAGAAAAAAAATAAAAGAAATAGAAGCTAAAAATAAAAGAGTGATTATAGTAGGTGGAACAGGATTATATATAAAAGCAACCTTATATGATTATAAATTTACTACTGGTACTAAAAATAATGAATATGAAAACCTATCAAATGAAGAAATATTAACTAAAATTAAATCTTTAAATAAAGAAATAGATATCCATGTTAATAATCGTCAAAGACTGGTAAGAATATTAAACAAATTAGGAAATAATGAAGAAATCTCTAATAACAAAGATAAACTTTTATATAACATAAAAATAATAGGTTTAACAACCACTAGAGATATTTTATATGAAAGAATTAATAAAAGAGTAGACTTAATGATAAAAAACAATCTATTAAATGAAATCAATTCATTAAAAGATTATTATAAAACATCCAAAATATTAAATAGTGCAATTGGTTACAAAGAATTTTATGATTACTTATTTAATAATAAAGATTTATCTTTAGTAATAAATGAAATAAAGAAAAATTCTAGACATTATGCTAAAAGACAATATACTTTCTTTAATCACCAAATGAATGTTAAATGGTTTGATGTAGATTTTAATAATTTTGATAATACAATAAATGAAGTAATTAATTATTTAAATTAAAATGATTAATTCTTCTTTTTTCTTTATATTTTTGTTATAATTAATATGTGGTGAACAATATGAAAAGAAGTACAGTAGATAGAACTAAATTAAGTCCAATGATGTTACAATATATGGAAATAAAAGATAAACACGAAGATTGTATTATCTTTTTTAGACTTGGTGACTTTTATGAAATGTTTTTTGATGATGCAGTAATAGCATCACGTGAATTAGAATTAACATTAACTGGTAAAAGTGCAGGTTTAGAAGAGAGAGTTCCAATGTGTGGAATCCCTCATCATGCATACTCTTCATATATAGATGCGTTAGTAGAAAAAGACTATAAAGTAGCAATTGTAGAACAATTAGAAGACCCTAAAGAAACTAAAGGTATGGTTAAAAGAGGAGTTGTTCAAATCGTTACAAAAGGTACAAGAATTGATAATAATCTAGATAGTAAAAATAATAACTTTATCGCCAATATATATGACTTTGATTACTGCAAAGGAATATCTTATACAGATGTATCTACCGGAGAATTTTTCTGTGAACTTTTAGAAAAAGATAATGATGAAATTGTAAGAGAAGTCGTTAAACACGGTTTTAGAGAAATTATAGTTAATGAAAATATTGATAGAGAACTAATTAACACCCTAAGAACAACTTATGGAATATTAGTATCAATTACAAAAGAATTATCAGATGATGATGATTACAAATATATCTATGAAGATATAGAAGATATTAGAATAACAACAACAATTAAACATTTACTATATTATGTATTAGATACTAAAAAAGGAGATCTTCATCATTTAAAAAAATGTGAAATTATAAAAAGAAGCAAAACCCTTTTATTTGATAACAATACTAAGAAAAATCTAGAATTAGTTGAAACAATAAGATCAAGAGACAGACAATATAGTCTTTTATGGTTATTAGATAAATGTAAAACAGCAATGGGATCTCGTTTTTTAAAAAGTACTATAGAAAACCCATTAACAGATAAAAAAGAATTAGAAAGAAGATACGATTTAATTGAAAAACTTTCTACTGAGTTTATTTTAAGAGACGATTTAAGAACATGTTTAGATGAAGTTTATGACTTAGAACGTCTTGCCGGAAGAATTAGTTATGGTAACTTAAATGCACGTGATATGCTACAGTTAAAAAGAAGTCTACTATCTCTTCCAAAAATAAAACAAATATTATCTGAAATTAAATATGATAAAGAAATAGAAACACTAGATGAACTAACATCACTTTTAGAAAAATCTATTAATGAAGATCCACCTTTAACATTAAAAGAAGGATCAATTATAAAAACAGGTTATAATGATGAATTAGATGAATTAAGAAATATTAGTAGCGGTTCAAAAGATTTTATTTTAAATATCGAAAAAAATGAAAAAGAACGCACTGGAATTAAAAACTTAAAAGTAGGATTTAATAAAGTATTTGGTTATTATATCGAAGTAAGTAAAGGTCAAACTCAATTTGTAAAAGAAGAATATGGTTATGATAGAAAACAAACTCTTGCTAACTGTGAAAGATATATTACTAAAGAATTAAAAGAAAAAGAAAATATTATTCTAGGAGCCGAAGAAAAAATAATTAATATGGAATATAAACTATTTATGGATATAAGAGAAATAGTAAAAAGATACATTACTAAATTACAAACTATTTCTAAAATAATTAGTGAAGTAGATATGATACAATCATTTTCTGTAGTAAGCGATGAAAATAAATTCGTAAGACCAAAACTAACTAATGATAAAGAAATAAAATTAATTGATTCTCGTCATCCTGTAGTAGAAAAAGTAATTAAAGATAAATATGTATCTAATGATATAATTATGGATAAAAATACCAATATTTTATTGATTACAGGTCCAAATATGGCTGGTAAGTCAACTTATATGAGACAATGTGCAATTACTGTTATAATGGCTCAAATAGGATGCTTTGTACCATGTAAAAGTGCAACATTACCTATATTTGATAAAATATTCACTAGAATAGGAGCAAGTGACGATTTAGTAAGTGGAGAATCAACATTTATGGTTGAAATGAAAGAAGCAAATTATGCTATTTCAGATGCAACTGAAAACAGTCTAATACTATTTGATGAATTAGGAAGAGGAACTGCAACTTATGATGGAATGAGTCTAGCTCAAGCAATACTTGAATATATTCATGATAAGATAAAAGCAAAAACAATGTTTTCTACACATTACCATGAATTAACAGTTTTAGAAAAAGACTTAAAAAATTTAAAAAATGTTCACGTCTCAGCAATAGAAGAGCAAGGAAAAATAACTTTTCTACATAAAATAAAAGCCGGGTCAATTGATAAAAGTTATGGTATCCATGTTGCCTCTCTAGCAAATCTTCCTAAAGAATTAATTTCTAGAAGTGAAGAGATATTAAATATTTATGAAAAGAAAAATGTAAAAAAAGAAACATTTACTCAAACAAGTTTATTTGAACTTAATGAAGAAGAAGTTAAAACCGTAGAAAAAGAAAACGAAATAGAAGCAGAAATCAAAAAAAGCAATCCTCTAGAAATGACACCGATAGATGCATTATCATTTCTATATGAATTAAAAAAGAAAACGAAATAATAATGTTGGAGGAAAAATTATGAAAAATGAAATGAATTATTTTTATGATACAACGCCTGTCCTTGATATGGAACACTTTATAGACTTGTTATTAGCTTCACTTGCTAGTAAAACAAAAACTAAAGTTGCTTCATTACCACAAAATTATAAAGAAAGCATTGAAAAAATTATGTATGCCAAAAATGGTTGGGGAATTAAATTTTCAGAACTAATTGATGCAAATAAATATTATGAAGATCAATATGAATGGGAAGAAGATTTTAGTATTGGAATTATAGAATATCTAAAAAAACAACAAAAAGAAGCTCAATACGACTTCAATATAGATAGTATTAATATAAAATATACAACAAACGAAATTGAAGAAACATTTAATAAATACGATAATAATGTAATTGAAACTATGAATCATTTTTCTAATTTAATAGAAGCATTTTCAAATAATCGTAGATGTGATTTAATTAAAAAAGATGTTGAAAGAGATATGAACAAAGAATATATTAAAACAGGTTCATTTACTTGGTCAAAATAAAAAAATTATAAATAAAATATACTTCATCATACTAATAAAGTAAC
>CAZYZU010000017.1:0-14513 GCA_964652065.1 uncultured Muribaculaceae bacterium | reverse complement strand
TTATGGATAAAAATAATAACAATGAAAAGTTAACTAAAGTCGGAATTAACTGGTACCCAGGTCACATGGCTAAAACAAAAAGAGAAATAAAAGAAAAGTTAAATTTAATAGATATTGTTTATGAGGTAATTGATGCTAGAATGCCAATTTCTTCAAAAATAATTGATATAGATGAATTAATTGGCAATAAAAAAAGAGTTTTAATTATGACAAAGTATGATATTTGCGATAAAGAACAAACAGATAAATTTGTTAAATACTATGAAAACAAAGGATATATTGTAATACCAGTAGATTTAATGAATGGTAATGAAAAAGAAAAAATTATTTCAAGAAGTCGTGATATTGTAAAAGAAGAAAATGAAAAGAGAATAAAAAAAGGTTTAACTTCAAGAAGTATTAGAGCATTAATTGTTGGTGTTCCCAATGTTGGTAAATCTACCCTTATTAATAGATTAGTTGGCAAAAAGTCAGCTGGTGTTGGAAATAGACCGGGATTTACAAAAAGTCTATCTTGGATTAGAATTAATAAAGATATAGAATTATTAGATTCTCCTGGAATACTATGGCCTAAAATGGATAATCAAGAAAACGCTCATATTTTAGCGGCACTATCTTCAATCAAAGAAGAAATAATTGATAATATGGACTTATCTTTTTTTGTTTTAAAAAAAATGATGGAATTATATCCAAAAAATTTGGAAGAAAGATATGGAATTACAGAATTAGATCCAGATTTTATTGAAACATTTGATATAATAGGTAAAAAAAGAGGTGCTTTATCTAAAGGTGGAGTAGCTGATTATGAAAAAGTATCTAATATAATTGTTAGAGATTTAAAAAATGGATATTTAGGTAATATAACATTAGATAGATTAGATTAATAAAGATGGAAAACCATCTTTTTATCATAAAAGAAAGGTTTTATAATGACAAAAGAAGAAATATTTAAAAAATTAGAAAAATTAAAATTAGATAAAGATAAATATATTGTAATAAGTGGAGCAGCTTTAGTAGTTCAAGATATAGTAAGTGAAACAGAAGATATAGATCTTTCGTGTAGTGAAGATTACTATAATGAAATATCTTGGTATACTAAAATAGGATCATTTGGAAAAGAAATTAAATATAAAGATATATATGAAATTAGTTATAATTTATATGATGAAAATAATCTTTTAATAATAAATGGTTATAAATTCATGAATCTTGAAAAGTGTTATGAAATAAAAAAAGAACTAAATCGAAAAAAAGATAAAAAGGTTATTGAAAAACTTGATCAATATCTATGTAGCAAAGATAATTATCGTTATGAAAGAAATTTAAAAGAACAAGGTGTTAAATACATTGCTGGAGTAGATGAAGTTGGTCGTGGACCGTTAGTAGGACCTGTAGTAACAGCATGTGTTATCTTACCAGATAAATTTGATTTAGAAGGATTAACTGATTCTAAAAAAATAAGTGAAAAAAAACGAGATGAGTTATATATAAAGATAAAAGAGCAAGCTTTAGGAATTGGTATTGGAATAGTTGATGAAAAAGAAATAGATAGAATCAATATTTATGAAGCAACTAAAGTTGCAATGAAACAAGCAATTGATAATTGTAATATAAAACCAGATCATGTTTTAATAGATGCAATGCCCTTAAAACTAAATATACCAACTACATCAATCATAAAAGGTGATTTAAAAAGTATAACTATATCAGCAGCTAGTGTAATCGCAAAAGTAACAAGAGATGCTATGTTATATGAACTTGATAAAAAATATCCAATGTACGATTTTAAGGATAATAAAGGATATCCTACAAAAAAACATTTAGAAGCAATTGATAAATATGGAATAATAAATGAGCATAGAAAAAGTTATGGTCCAGTGAAAAATTATCTTGAAAAAGGTAGTGTAAAGTAGTTTTATTTAACTATAATATAATTAAAAGCAGTTGACATAAAATTGTTTTGTTAGTATAAATATTAAATGAAGGAAGTGTTTTAATGAGTAAACATTTAGTAATAGTGGAAAGTCCGTCAAAAAGTAAAACAATAGAAAAATATTTAGGAAGCGATTATAAAGTTGTTTCTTCTAAAGGACACATTAGAGATTTAGCAACATCAGGTAAATTTGGTTTAGGTGTCGATGTTGAAGATGGGTTTAAACCTAACTATATTCCTATTAAAGGTAAGAAAAAAGTAATTACCGAATTAAAAAAAGACGTAAAAGATTCTGATATAGTTTATCTAGCAAGCGATCCCGACCGTGAAGGAGAAGCTATTGCCTGGCATTTAAAAGATGCGCTAGGTATAAAAGATAACAATTATAAGAGAGTACTTTTCAATGAAATTACTCATGATAAGGTGCTTGATGCGATAAAAAAACCAACTGTAATTGATGATAATTTAGTTAGAAGTCAAGAAACAAGAAGAATTCTAGATCGTATAATAGGATTTAGACTATCAAAATTACTTCAATCTAAAATAGGAGCTAAGTCAGCTGGACGTGTACAAAGTGTTGCGTTAAAATTAATTGTCGATAGAGAAAGAGAAATCGAGGCATTTAATCCAGAAGAGTATTGGACAATAACATCTAAGTTTGACAAGTTTGATGCTAACTTATTTAAATATAAAACAGAAGACATTAAATTAGAAAACGAAAAAGATGCAGATAAAGTATTAAATAGCATTGATAGTAATTACAAAGTAGAAAGTATTGAAAAAAAAGCTAAATCTAAAAAAAGCAAATTTCCATTTATTACTTCAACACTTCAACAAGAAGCTTCAACAAAATTAGGTTTTCCAGCAAGAAAAACAATGTCAATTGCTCAAAAACTTTATGAAGGTATTGATTTAGGCAGCGAAACAGTAGGTCTTATTACATATATGAGAACTGATTCAATTCGTCTAAGTGATGATTTCACAAAACCAGCTTATAAATTTATAATAGATAACTATGGAAAAGAATATGCTGGATATATAAAGACAACTAAAAATAAAGAAAATGTTCAAGATGCCCATGAAGCAATTAGACCAACAAGTATTTTTAGAGAGCCAATAAAAGTAAAAGCGCATTTATCAAATGATGAATTTAAATTGTATAGTTTAATTTATAAAAGAACTTTAGCGTCATTAATGTCAGATGCTAAAGTTAATCAAACAACAGTAGTATTAGATAACAACGATTATAAATTTAAAATAACTGGGCAAATCTTAGTATTTGATGGTTATTTAAAAGTATATAAAGACTATGAATCGAGCGAAGATAAAATCTTACCAGAAATTAAAGAAAATGAAATTTTAATGACTGATGATGTCTTAAAAGAACAACATTTCACTAAACCTCCAGCAAGATATAGTGAAGCAAAACTTATTAAAGAAATGGAAGAATTAGGAATAGGTAGACCGTCTACTTATGCAACTATAATAGATACAATCAAGCAAAGAAATTATGTTGAATTAGTTGAGAAGAAATTTAAACCTACTGAAATAGGGATTGAAACTACTGATAAACTTCAAGAATTTTTCTCTGATTTAATAAATGTTGAATATACAAGGGATATGGAAAAAGAACTTGATGAAGTTGCTGATGGGAAACTTATTTGGAATAAAGTTCTAGAAGAATTTTATAAATTATTTGAACCACGTGTTAAAAGTGCCTTTGATGAAATGGAGAAAAAAGAACCTGTTGAAACAGGTGAGGCTTGTCCAGAATGTGGAAGCCCATTAGTTATTAGAAAAGGAAGATATGGAGAGTTTACAGCCTGTTCTAACTATCCTGAATGTAAATACATAAAAAAGGAACCGCGTGAAGTAAAAGAAATTATGGATTGTCCATTATGTAATGGAAAAGTTATAGAAAAACCAACAAGAAGAGGAAAGATATTCTACGGATGCAATAATTATCCAAAATGTAAGTTTGCATCATGGGATCTACCACTAAATGAAAAATGTCCAGACTGTGGCAAATATTTAGTAGAAAAAAAAGATAAAATTAAATGTAGTGAGTGCAGTTACGAAAGAGAAAAAAATTGATTTTTCTCTCTTTTTATGATATAATGTGCACAACTTGAGCAAAGATATTAAAATGTATTTGGAGGGATAAATTATGGCATATAAATTATATTTAGATAATATTTATGATATAAATAATAAAGAGAAAGAAACAAGTCCTTTAGGATTTAATGTATTAAGAAAAAAAGATGAAAGAGAATTAAAATATAGTTTTAAAATTCAAGAAATAGATTCTTTGCTATGCCAATTTAAATCACGAGAAGATTTTGTAACTGAATTAAAAAAACATAAAGAGACTTATGTTAAAAAAGATAATAAAGAATACTTAGTACCAACACTAGTATTTGAAAATGATGGGTGGAGTACAAAAAAAGAAATATTATATAATAACAAATTTTTAGCTCGTATAGCACTAAACTTCAGAGAAAAACAAAGAAAAGCAAAATCTAAAGAAAAAATAGTTTTAGATAAAACTGATGAAATAAGTAAGTTTATTAAATATGTTAAAAGTTTAGCAACAAATGAAACAACTAGAGATTTTCTACTTAATCCAAACAAAATAGATTATTTAGATTCTAGCGATAGAAAAAAATTAGAAAAATATTTTCCAAGTGATATAGAAAGATATAATAAAAAAGAAAAATCTAAAGAAAAAATAAAACCAGGATTAGACACATTATTAAAAGAATATTTAAGATATAAAAAAGAATATCAAACACTTAGAAGTAGAAATGAATCAACTTTAAGTATTGAGGCTGATATAAGAAATATAAATAAAGAAATAGAAAACTTTTTCTTAGAAAATTATCAAAATATAAGAAGCATGTTAATATGGGAAGAAAAATATCGAGAAATATTAGAAAAACACATAAATTATGAAGATGTTGAAGAAGAAAGATATCAAATTATAAAACTTCAACATCAAAAAGTTACATTAGAAAAAGAAGTTCGTAATAAAGAATCGTTTAGAGATGAATTTTCATACATAGATGAAAAAGAATTAAATGATACTTTAAAAGAGGATAAGAGTACAACTTTAAATAACGAAGATATAGAGTATTTATATAAAAACGGTGGTATTGAAAATATAATGAATCACATTGATTTAGATGATTTATATTCAGCAAAATATAGAACTGATGCGGAAACACTAGGGATTATTCCTAAAAAAAGATAGTTATGATATAATAATTATAAGGTGATAATATGGAAATTATAAAAAACAAAAAAGCTATTCAAAATTTTAAAGATATGTTAAATAAAGATAATTTTATATTATTTCATGGAACAAATGTAAAAAATGCGGAAATAATAATGAAAACAGGCCTTAGAATGGAAAGAACAACTACAGTATCAGTAAAACCAACCTCTGATCCACTTATTTTTGCATCTTATGCATGGAAAGATATACCAGTAGAAGAATCTGCCAATGTCATCGTAGAAATTCCTATCAAAGAGATTTGGAGTAATATTTTAAAAGGTTATGATATTGATAGTTGGATTGAAAAAATAAGAACAAAAGATGAGGAAGAGTTTTTTACAAGAACATTACTAGAAAAAGAAGAAAATCGTGAACAAATAAGTTTATTTGATGGAATGAAAACAATTTTACCAAAACATTTTATAAGAGGTTATACAAAATTAATTGATAGAGATTCATATTTAACAAACCCAAAAGATGTTGATCCTAAGAAAATTGAATTTATTGAAAATTCTGAATACTTTTCAAATTTAGGACTTGTTAGACAGCAACAAATAATTAATTATTATCATAATAAGTACAAAAAAATAATGTCAAATAATAATTCAAAATAGATATAAACACTTATATCTTTTTTTGTGTTATAATTAAATAAGGATAGTGATAATATGAAAGATAAAAACTTAGAAAATTACCTAGATTATTTACTTTATCAAAAAGCATATTCAAAGTATACAATCGAAAATTATAAAGAAGATATCTTAGAATTTTTTAATTATTGTCAAAAAGAAGCAATTAATTATTTAAATATTGAGTACAGTGACACAAGATTATTTTTAATGTATTTAAAAGATGAAAAAAAAGATAATAATACGTCTATTAATCGAAAATTATCATCATTAAGAGGTTTTTATAAATATTTATCAAATAAAGAAATTATAAAAAATAATGTTTTTCTTTTAATAAATGGTCCAAAGAAAGCAAAAAAATTACCTAGATATTTTGAATATAATGAACTTGAAGAATTATTTGATGTTCCAAATATATGTGACCCTAAAGGTCAAAGAGATTCTCTAATATTAGAAATGCTTTATGCAACAGGTGTTAGAGTTGGAGAACTTGTAAATATTAAAGTAAGTGATATAAATAAATCTAATAGAATTATTACTATTTTAGGAAAAGGTAATAAAGAAAGAAATGTAGAATATGGAGACTATTGTGAAGATATTTTAAATTTATATCTTACCGAAGGAAGAATAAAATTAAATAAGTCAAAGTGTGATTATATATTTATTAATCATTTAGGTGAAAAACTAACAGAAAGAGGAGTAAGGTATATATTAAGTGAATTAATAAAGAAAACTTCGATTTCAAAAAACATATCACCACATATGATTAGGCATTCTTTTGCAACACATCTATTAAACGAAGGGTGTGACCTATTAAGTGTTCAAAAATTACTTGGTCACGAAAGCATAAGCGCAACACAAGTATATACCCATGTAACAACTGATAGACTAAAAGAAGTATATTATAATAGTTTTCCAAGAGCAAAAAAAAATGATATTGACAAATAGAAGAGTAAGTATATAATATAATTACTTTAAGAAAGGGATTTTTATATATTATATAAAAAGGTAATAATTATGGAAGAACAATTAAAAAATCAAAAGATTAATGAGCTTGCAGAAGAATATGGATTTCAAAAAAGAAGAGTAAATGGCTATTTTGAAATTATTAACGAGTATCCATTTGTTAAAAATGGTGATGAAGATGCAATGTTTGAATGTCTAGAAATGATAGTACAAGATAGACTTGCTCATACAACTAACATAGATGAAAATCTAAAAAGATCAGTAAAAGATTCAATTAATGAGGCACTATATAGAGTTTATGATGAAAAATCGTTAAATTATTTAAACGATGAATTTTTAAAAATGCATGAAATAGAATTAACAAATTATGATCAAGAAGTTGTTGCTGAAAAACAATATAGTTATACAGATAGAATTTATAATGGATATTAATAATAGAAAAATTAGTTTAATAAATACTAATTTTTTCTTTTTCTTTTTAAATTTACTACTTTTTCTTTAATTTTTCTAAAAAATTAGGTATAATAAAATTGGTTTGAAAGATCGGGTGATTCTTAATGGATTATGGAATTAATACACAAGAAGAATTATATAAAAGAGTAAGACCAGCATTACATGCTAAGTTAGAGGAATTAAATCGTCTAAATTTTTCTAATATCAAAGAAATTGATATTTGGAATTATTTAAAAGAAGTTAAATGGTCTAAAGCAAAAGATTTAATGCTTTCTGATATTGTTAGTGATATAATTCACTTAGACAATAGAAGATTAAACAAATATCTAGAAGAAAAAACAAAAGTAGAGGTGTAGAACATGGAGAAAAAAAAGATAGATAAAAAGGGTAATAAGAAAAAAGTTGTTATATCAGCTAGTATATTGATATTAATAGTAATAGGAATTTGTTTTAGTTTTATTCCTATATTTAAAAATTTGAATTTTGGACTTGATTTACAAGGTGGATTTGAAGTTTTATATAAAGTAGAAAGTGTCGATGGATCAAAAATGACAAAAGATAAGCTTACTGCTACATATAAAACTTTAAGTAAAAGAATTGATTCCCTAGGGGTAAGTGAGCCAGAAATTATTCTAGAAGGTAATGATAAAATTAGAGTAAAACTTGCTGGAGTAAAAGATCCCGATGAAGCTAGAAGTCAATTATCAACAGTAGCAACACTATCATTTAGAGATACAGAAGATAATCTTTTAATGACAAGTGATGTTTTATCATCAGGTGGAGCAAAAGTAAGTGAGGATTCATCAGGAAATCCAGCAGTACTATTAAGTGTAAAAGATAAAGATAAATTTTATAATGTCACAAATAGAATTAGTAAAAAATCAAATAATTCTATCGTTATATGGTTAGATTATAATGAAGAAGAAGATAGTTATAGTAGTGAAGGTAGTAAATGTGGAACTGATGAATCAAATTGTTTAAGTTCTGCAACTGTATCTGAAGGATTTGCTTCCAACGTAATTATTCAAGGTAATTTTGAGCAAGAAGAAGTTCAAAATTTAGTTGATTTAATTAATAGTGGATCACTTCCATCAAAATTAACAGAAATATCTTCAAAAACAGTAGGAGCATCATTTGGTGATGCAACATTATCAAAAACATTAATGGCCGGTATAATTGGTATTTCATTAATAATAATTTTATTATTAGGAGTTTATCGTTTTGCAGGTTTTGTATCAAGCGTTGCCATGATATTATATACATTCCTTGTATTTGGCATTTTCTGGCTAATAGGTGGAGTTCTAACTCTTCCAGGAATTGCTGCATTAGTATTAGGAATTGGTATGGCAGTAGATGCTAATGTTATAACATTCTCAAGAATAAAAGATGAGTTATATAGTGGTAAAAGTTTACAAAGCGCATTTAAAGAAGGTTCTAAATCATCTTTAAGAGCAATCCTTGATTCAAATTTAACTACACTTTTAGTTGCAATTATAATGTTTATTTTCGGTGAAAGCAGTGTTAAAGGGTTTGCAACAGTATTAATTATAACTATCATAGTTACAATGTTTACAATGGTATTTATTACTAGATGGCTATTAAAAATATTTGTAAAAACAGGATTCTTTGATAAAAAAACAACACTATTTATAAATGTTAAGCAAAAAGACATTCCTAATGTAGAAAAGAATGAACAAATAAAAGTAATTCCATTTAAAAATACTAATTTCTTAAAACATACTAAAAAATTTGTTTGCCTATCAGCTCTTATCATTTTAATTGGAGCAGTAACACTATTCACAAAAGGATTAAATCTTGGTATCGATTATCAAGCTGGTAGTGATATTACAATAGAAACAAGTGAGAAAGTATCAAATAAAGAATTAAGAAATGATATTAAAGGTCTTGATTTAACAACAACATCTATAAATAAAAATAACGATGAGACAGTCATTAAAGTTAGTAATGTATTAAGTGCTAAAAAGATTAATAAAGTAAGTAAATATTTTGAAGACAAATATGATGCAAAAGTAAATATTGGAGTTGTATCAAATATTGTAAAAGAAGAATTAACTAAAAATGCAGTTTTATCAGTTCTACTTGCAATGTTAGGTATTATTATATATATATCAGTAAGATTTAAATT
Organism: uncultured Muribaculaceae bacterium; assembly: GCA_964652065.1. Taxonomy (GTDB): domain Bacteria; phylum Bacillota_I; class Bacilli_A; order RF39; family UBA660; genus UMGS995. The sequence goes on along the minus strand of CAZYZU010000017.1, from coordinate 5,112 downwards.
TAGTTATGCAATAGCATCAGTTGTAGCTTTATTCCACGATGTATTGATAATAGTTGCATTATTTTCGATATTCCATTTAGAAGTATCCGTTATGTTTATTGCAGCAATACTTGCAATTATAGGATATTCTATAAATGATACAATTGTATGTTTTGATAGAATTAGAGAAAACCTAGAAAAAGAAAAGAAATTAAATAGTGAAAAATTAACAGATATTTGTAATATAAGTATTAGAGAAACATTTGTAAGAACAATATACACATCTATTACAACATTACTTCCAGTTCTTGCTTTAATATTCTTAGGTTCTAGTGGAATCTTAACATTTAATTTAGCTATGTTATTTGGACTTATTTCAGGTACATACTCATCAATCTTTATTGCAACTGCATTATTTATATATCTAGAAAAGAAAAACCTTGGAAAGCCTTCAAAGAAAAAGAAGATTTATCAAGAAGAAGCAGAAGAAAAGAAAATAAAAGGAGTTAATTGCTAGGAAAGGAGTGATCCTTTATGTCTAAAGAAAAAGATCTTGTAACAATTGAAGATTTAATTAATAAATTAAGTTATTTAAATGATGATAAGCAAAAAGAAGAAATAAGAAAAGCTTATCTTTTTGCTTATAAAAAACATTCTGGACAATTTAGAAAAAGTGGAGAAGAGTACATCATTCACCCTCTTAATGTAGGTATAATATTAACATCAATTTATGCAGATTCAGATACAATAGAAGCTGCTCTTTTACATGATGTATTAGAAGATACAGATTGTACTCAAGAAGAAATGGAAGAAGAATTTGGTAAAGAAGTAACTAAATTAGTTATGGGTGTAACAAAATTATCTAAAATTCACTTTTCTACAGAAAATGAATATTTAATTGATTATTATAAAAAAATAATTATTGGTATTTCAGAAGATGTCAGAGTAATTATTGTAAAGCTTGCTGATAGACTTCATAATATGAGAACTTTATGGGCGCTTCCTAAAGAAAAGCAAAAAATAAAAGCAAAAGAATCATTAGAAATATTAGCTCCAATTGCTCATCATTTAGGTATTCATAAAATAAAAAGCGAATTAGAAGATCTATCACTTCGTTATTTAAAACCAGATGTCTTTTACGATATTGCAGAAAAGTTAAATAATACAAAATTAGAAAGAGACAAAACAGTTTATGAAATGATGAGAGAAGTAACTTCTCTTTTAACAGACCATAATATAGTTCATGAAATAAAAGGCAGAAGTAAAAGTATTTATAGTATTTATAATAAATTAGATAAAGGGAAAAAGTTTTCTGATATCTATGATTTACTAGCACTTCGTATTCTAGTAAATACAGAGCAAGAATGTTATCTAGCCTTAGGTATAATTCATTCTAAATTTAGACCACTTCCAAGGAGATTTAAAGACTATGTAGCAATGCCTAAACCAAATATGTATCAATCTCTTCACACGACAGTCTTTGGGCTTGATGGATACTTATTTGAAATACAAATAAGAACATATGAAATGGATGAAGTTGCAGAAAACGGGATTGCATCACATTGGGCATATAAAGAAAATAAAGATGCAAAAGCGAATATGCAGTCAACAACAGAGCAAAAACTACAATTTTTCAAAGCTATAATGGATTTAAATAATGATAAAATGAGTAGTGAGGACTTTGTTCATAGTGTTAAAGACGAAGTGTTAAACAACAATATTTATGTTTTTACTCCAAAAGGAGATATATTTGAACTTCCAAAAGGTTCAACTCCAATAGACTTTGCCTATAAGGTACATACAAAAGTTGGAGAGACTATGGTTGGAGCAATCGTTAACAATAGTATCGTTCCATTAAACTATGAATTAAAAAACAACGATATTGTAAAAATAAACACTAATAAAAATTCAACACCATCAAAAGAATGGTTAAATATTGCAAAAGCAACACAAACTAAAAATAAAATTAAAAGTTATTTTACCAAAAATGAAAGAGAATTATATATTGAAAGAGGAAAATATTCATTAGAAAAAGAATTAAGAAAAAGAAAATTATCGTTTTCAGAATTTTTTACTGATGAAAATATCAAAACAATAACTGATTCATTAAAAGTAGGATCATTAGAAGAAATATATTTAGCAGCAGGTAATGGTAAAGCAACACCTAATTCAATTATTAATATTATTGATAAATATAAAGAAGTACCAGTACCAAAAATAGTTAAAATAGCCCCAAAAAATATTGATGCAGATATTATTGTTTCTGGAATAGATAAAGTAAAAGTAAATTTAGCAAATTGTTGTAATCCAATATTTGGAGATGAAATAATAGGATATATTACAAAAGGAAATGGAATTAGTGTTCATAGAAGACATTGTCATAATGTCGAAATGTTAGATAATAGAACTGTTTCTGTATCCTGGAATGATAATACATCACTTGATAAAAGATATTTGACATTGCTTGTTGTTTATTCTAATTGTACAGAAAATAAGATGGCAGACATTGTTCAGAAAACATCAATTTTAAATATAAATATAGATAGTATAAAAACAGTTAATAAACAAGATGAAATTGTTTATGAATTAGGAATATATGTCAAAGGTATTGAACAACTAGACAGATTAATTCTAGAGTTAAATAAACAAACATATATTTATAAAATAGAAAGATTAATGCGATGAGAGTATTAGTACAAAGAAGTTTAAATTCAAGTGTAGAAGTAAATAATGAAATAGTAGGAAAAATAAACTATGGTCTTGTTCTTTTAGTTGGATTTTCTGTAACAGATACAACAAAAAGAAATAGACTACTTAATAAAAAAAATACTTAATCTTAGAATATTTAATGATGAAAATCAAGTTATGAATAAATCAATATTAGATATTGATGGAGAAATTCTTTCTATTTCTCAATTTACTTTATATGCAGATACAAAAAAAGGAAATAGACCAAGTTATCTAAATTCAATGAAAAATGATGAAGCAAAAATATTATATGATGAATTTAACGATAAGCTTAAGGAATACACAAAAGTAGAAACCGGTATATTTGGAGCAGATATGAAAGTCAATATTATAAATGACGGTCCAATAACAATTCTTTTAGAGAGGTGATTTTATGTTTTCAAACAAATTAAATTATAAAATAATCAATTTTACAGCATTGATGTTACTTTTATATATTGGTTTTTCCAATATTGGAATGTGGTGGAACATTTTAAAAGTTATTCTATCAGTTTTATCACCATTTATTATAGCTTTTGCTTTTGCATATGCATTAACACCCGTTATAAATTTTCTAACTAACAAAGGACTTAAAAAGAACTTAGCCGTTTTATTAATAACTGTTGCTGTTGTTTTAATTATCGCATCTCTTTTAGTAATAACTTTACCGCTTGTATATGATCAATTGATAATATTTTCTAAAAATATTGTTTCAATTACAAAAGATATAAGTGATCACTTTAATTTAAATTTAGGAACAGTTGAAATAAAAATGAAAGATTACCTAAATACAATAATAAGTAATGTTGGTAATGTAGTAAGTAGTGGAACAATCAATGTAGTAAGTAAATCAATTAATTTTCTAGGTAAATTTATTGTAGGATTTATTGCTGGAATTTATTTTTTAGGAGATATGGAAAATATACGAATGAAATTCAAAGAATTTACTTCATCCATATCAAAGAAAACTTTTCTTTACTTTAAATGCTTAGATGATGAAATTGGAAATTATATAAAAGGTCTAGTAATATTTATGGTTATTCAATTAGTTGAATATTCATTTCTCTTCTGGTTAGTAGGTCACCCAAACTGGTTATTGCTTGGAATTCTAGCATGTCTTACAACAATAATCCCATATTTTGGTGGTTTAATTACTAATATTATTGGAATTATAACAGCATCTGTTATCTCAACACCTGTTTTAATAGGTACTATTATAATATGTTTAGTATTCCCACAATTAGATGGTTATGTAATATCGCCAAAGATTTACGGTAAAACAAATAACGTAAATCCATTGATAACAATTATTGCTGTATCAGTAGGTGGATCGCTCGCCGGCATCGTAGGTATCATTATTGCATTACCACTATATTTATTAATAAGATCTACATATCATTTCTTTAGAAAAGATTTACAAAAAAGTGTTAAGAAAATAAAAAGAACAATTTGATTGCAAAAAAATAATATGTATGTTATAATGAACTTGTGAATATGATTTCACTGGAACTTATTATTTATTTATGGCTATATTCTTTCTTATATTTTTTTAGTTAGCTTATATACCCAAATTAACAATTAAGTCCAAAATATAAGGAGGTAATAGCATGGAAGAATTTACAGATAAGACATTAACTTGTGTTGATTGTGGTAATGATTTTACATTCACTGCTGGAGAACAAGCATTCTACAAAGAAAAAGGTTTAGACAATGAACCTAAAAGATGTAAAGAATGTCGTGATAAGAAGAAATCTGAAAGAAACTCAAGAAGATCTCAATTTAACGATAATCGTAATTAATTAAAAGAGTAGAAATACTCTTTTTTTGTTGCAAAATAAATACTAGAACATTTACAAAAGATATTTCATAAGTTATAATAAACTAAGAAAGAAGTGATTATATGAAATATTATTGTATAGGAATAAAAGGTACAGGAATGTCAACTCTTGCTCAAATATTATCTGATCTTGGTAATGAAGTATCAGGATATGATGATGCAAAAGATTATAAATTTACTCAAAAAGGATTAGAAGAAAGAAATATTAAAATATTTTATGATAATGAACATGAAATAGATAAAGATACAACAGTTACTTATTCAATAGCTTTTAGTCCTGATCATAAAGAACTGAAACGCGTAAAAGAATTAGGTCTTACTATAAAAAAATATAACGATATTATTGGTGAAATTGTAGATATGTTTGATACAATAGGGGTATCTGGAACACACGGTAAAACAACAACCTCATCAATGATTAGACATATATTAGAGAAAAAATTAGGTTGTAATTATTTTATAGGTGCAGGTGATGGATATGTATCTAAAGAAAACAAATATTTTGTTATAGAATCTGATGAATTCAATCGTCACTTCTTAGCTTATCATCCTAAATATTCAATTATTAC
>CAZYZU010000016.1:0-15166 GCA_964652065.1 uncultured Muribaculaceae bacterium | reverse complement strand
GTAAATTATATTAAAATTGCAATTAATTTAAATTTATGATATAATTTGTCATTGTGTAAAGGGGGAGTTTATATGGAAAAAGAAATTGATTATTCTTTCTTAATACTTGATTATTTAAAATCTTATAGATTGTATCATAGTGAAGAAGAAACTCTTAAATTAATGGATGATATTATTAGTAAAAAACGTATTTCAATATTATCTAGTGATTTAGCTATTATTGATAAAGAAAAATTAAGTTTAGAGCTTTCTAAATTGGTACTAACTCAAATTAGAAGTGATGATCCTAATAAATATGATTTAACATCACTTTTACCTAGTATAGTAAAAAACAATATTAAAGAAGATATTACAGTTAACAAGAAATTAAATAAAAATCTTGTTAGAGCGTCATTTACTGGTGTTATTACTGCTATTTCTTTAACTAGTCTTGTAGCTTTTTCAAAAAATGATGAAAAAGCAATTGATTCAACTGTTTATAATGTTGAAGCTTCTTCTTTTAATCTTTCTAATATTAATATAGATATGATTTGTGATATTGTTTTATCTGATTTAGAAAAGAAAAATGAGGAAAAGACTAAAAAAACAGCTGATAAGCAAAGAAAGCATAGAGAAGATAATAAAAGTAAAATATTGAATAAGTATACGAAATGTAAAACTTTAGATGATATTTTAAAAAGAAAGAAGGAACTTGAATGATTAAACTTAACTGCTAAAGATAAAATATATAAAAATTGTAAGTTATCTGCTCCATTACAAAGATTTATTTATGAGCAATCTATAGTTCATAATATTCCTCCTGATTTTACTTTTTCTATAATATATACTGAAACTAGAGGTGGTTTTAATTCTAGTGGAGAAGAATCTTATAATGCTCCAGGTAATTATGATTTAGGTCTTACTCAACAAAATACAAAGAGTGCTTTAGTTTTATTTTGTGATAAATATAATGTATCTTATGATAAAGCATATAAACTTTTACGTGATAATGATTATGTTAATATTGCAAGTGCTTTTTTAGAATATGAAGAAATTGCTGCTCGCTTTGATGGTTATAATCCAAAAGAATATGCTGGTTGTTATAATGGATGGTTAAATTGGAGAGATAAGTCTATATCAAGAGAATATGTTTCAATATTTGAAAAAGCATATAATAATAAATTTACTTCTCATCATAAAACTTTAAAAAAGAAGTAAGGTGATTTTATGAAATTAATAAGGAATTTTATATATAATGATAAAAAATATAATATTTATCTAAATAGAAATATTCCTATATTGATTTTTGATAATAAAAAGAGATTTATTTCTAGTAAAGTATTTAACGAAATTTCAAAGTCTTATTTTAAACAGTATATTTTATTTAATGAAGATGATAAAAATAATGAAAATTTTTATAAAAAATTCCTTTTAATGGAAATAATTGTTTTTTTGGGAATATCTTTGTTGAGTTCTGATTCAAAGAATAATATGATTTTAAAAAATGTATCATCAAAAGATGGAAAGTTATTAATGAAAAATTATAATATAAAATCTAGTGATGTGAAGTGTATTTTAAAAAATAATTATTTTATTGATGATTCTATTAAAAATGATATTAATAATTTTATTGATTATTTGAATGAATTTTATCCAAATACTAATCTAGATAAATTTTATTACAATTTAAGTAATTTAAGAATATCATATGTAGATAGAATTAATCCAGATTATATAGATAACGATGATAAAGGGATAAATAATGGTTGCTATAGTATAATTGATAATAATATTGAAATTTTAAAAAATAATAATAAAAAAATAAAAAAACAAGTTTTATATCATGAATTAATACATGCTTGTGCAAATTGTAATTATAATAATACAACTATAAAATATAGTAATTTTAGAGGTAATGGTGCAGAAGAAATGTTTTGTGAATATTTTGCTACTAGAGAGAATAATACAAATAGAATTAGTTATAGTTGGATGCCTTATGCCGAGTCTATATTAATATTAACTGATTATACCTTTGATGATTATTGTAATGGTGGTATTGAACTTTTAGAGGAAAAGTTAAATGATAATAAATTAAATGGAAAAGAGATAATAGATTTTTTAGATGAATTAAGGGATAAGATTGATTTAAATGAAGAAGATATGTCAAAATATAGTATAAATTATAAAGATAAGTTAAATGATATATGTTATAAAAAAATCATTAATAAATTTGATGATTCTGGTTATTCTTCTATGAAAGAATATATTGATTCAATTATTAAAAAAACTCCAGGTAATGCATTTGATTTTTGTTCTTGGATTATAAATAATTTAAGTGTTGAAGAATTAAACAAAGAAAAAATAAATTCAGATTATTTTAAAGATTCTATTAAGAAAAATTTATTATTTGATTTAGGAATTGCTAATATCAATGAAGAAATCAATTTAGATGACTATGATATTGTTAAAATAAATAATATTTGGGTATTAACTAAAAATGGTGATTATGTATCTAAATCTTTATTTGAATATAAAGGTTATTTAGATAATCCTACTAAATATAATATTAATGATAAAAATAATTTAATTAGGGATGTTAGTAGGAAAGCTAATAATTTATATTCTGATTACTTTAATGAAATTAATAAGGTTATTACTAATAATTTTATAATAAAATATAAAATTAATGAAGATTTAAAATTTAATTATAATGATAATGATGGTGTTTATTTTACTGATAAAAACAATAAAAAATATTTTGCTGGAGATTATGATGATTTGACGGAGCAAAACAATATATATGATTGTTATTATTTGTTAAAAGATGATTTAAAAATAAATCCATTTAGTTGTTCAACTTATAAATCACGAAATATGTTAAATAATAAAATACATGAAATAAATTCTTCATTTACTATTGATAATGAAGAGAAAGCTAAAATTTTAATAAAATAAAAAATGCGTTAAGCATTTTTATTTTTGCAGTAATTTGATGTAATTGGTGGAGCCATATTATTTTCATCTGTTATTCCAGCTCCCATATTTGGATTTTTAGATGAATATAACCAATCAATACTAAATAGGGTTACTAGTACTGTACATAATATAAAAGTATTTTTTTTGGATATTTTTTTAAATATTCTATCAAGTTTTGGTGCAATCAAATAAATACATGCTGTACCACCTAGTCCAAAAAACATTGTACATTCTAGGCATATTCTTCCTTTGATATTTAAAAAGTATCCTGAATAATCCCAGTATCTAGCACATTTGAAATATTCACATGCCCAACCTGAAAAGTATTCTATAACACCACATATTATCATTATAATAAAAAATGTTGATATTGGATTATCAGTAATTTTTTTAAATTTTTTAGGAATAAGTAATAGTAATACAAAAACACATCCAGCTCCATAGATTGGAAGCCATGGTCCATAAAGAGTACCTCTATTTACAAATTTTCCTTCTTTAATTATATAAAGTAATACTTCCCATAACCATCCTACAATCGAGAATGAAAAGAAAAACATAATGAATGATGATAAATTGTATTTTCTATAATAATCAATTTTTATTTCTTCTTTTTTAGTACCTGGAAAGTAAGTTCCTTCATTTTCAATATATAAGTCTTTATCATTTAGCAAGTCATTTTTTTCTTGTTCTCTAAATTTTGTATATATTTCTGTTTCAACACTTTTCATATATGGATTTAAGAATAGTATTCCAATTAATCCAAAGGTAAGGGCATTTAAAATTATATATCCAATATAGGAAATGTCTAATAAAAACATTTTCCATTTATTGCCGTTCATCATCTTTCTAGATAAGTTAATTGCGTCTTTTGTTTTAATATTAGGATTTTCAGCGATTATAAATTGAACCATTCTATAAGAATAATTTTTTATTATTCCTCCAACTATAGTTAAATACCAAAATGATAAATATATATTTTTTATAAACATTGTTTTTACTGTATTTAAATATTTCCTTTTTTTAAAGTTTGAAAATATTCTTGTAAATTTAGTTTTTTTGTATTTTCTTGTTTCGAGGAAAAATCTATTTTCTCCTACTGAAATAACATTTAATATAAATACTTTAAATACAATACCAATTAAAAGGGCGAAAAGTATTTTTATGAAATCAGCTATTCCTTTTTGATTAGTAACATTTTCAACGGCTTTAAAAGCATTTCCTAAATATACTTGAGTAGTTGAAATCACATTAGATGTTTTATCAAAAATAAATTTAAATGTTCCATTAGTTGTATTTGTTTCTTTTGCAAGATCAGGATTTTCTTTATCAATATTTATATCTATTTTTTTTATAGTAGGAAAATATTTTTCTAAAAGATCTTTTCCACTACTTAGAGATTGTTTTGTATATGAGTAATTACCAACTATTAAGAGTGTTAGGATACAGACAAATATTTTATTCCAATAATTCTTTTTTAGATTATGTTTACAATCTTTTTTTATTTTTTTTCTATTCCACATATTTATTACTTCCTTACTAATTTTTTTTCATATTTACAATCTATTCCTGTATCATATGATTCGTTGGGAAAGGCTAAAACCAATTTTTTTAAATTTCTTTTTCCATAGATATAGTTATTAGCTTCTATGGTTAGATTTATGGCTTTATTAATAGCTTTTTGATATAAATCATTAAAACTATCAGTTTCCTTTTCTTTAGAAAAAGGGTTTTCCCAGTATTCATTATTTTTATTCAATATATAATCTTTTGTGATATTATTTTCTTTGAAGAATTTTTCATATTTTAAAAATTTTTTTAATATTAATTTATCTCTAAATTTTAATTTTGAAGCTTTAATTAAAGCTTTTAAGGCTAGTAATGTTTTTTTATATGCTTTTGTTGTATCTGCTATATGATATGTTTTTTGATATACTTCATTTATTAATTTTTCTAAATCTTTATTAAAATTTTTTTCATTGATATGACTATAATTAATTTTATTGGGAGTTAATCCTTTTTTTTCTTCTGAAAGATAATCATCTATTAAATATTCAGTTGTAGTGTGTTTTGATATTAAACCAACTTTTTTGGTAGTTAATTCTTTTGCGTAAATAAAAGGATGAAGAGTAGAGTCTAGAGCGTAATGAGCAATTTGTCCATAAAGGTAAGACATCACTGTATCATCATTATATAATTTGTTTTTAGTAATATAAGTTATTAAGTTAATGAAGAATGCTTGAACATTTTCATTATGGGTTTTTTCAAATAATTTTCCATTAGAAAATGTATAATCTTGACCAATAGAAAAGGTCTTGATTTTTTCATTATCAATTTCTAAATATTTATTAAGTTCATGATTTATTGTTTTTGAATATTCTTCTGCCATAATGGCATGACTTACATAATTTGGCATAAACTTCACCTGTAATTTAATTCTAACATATAATTTATGTTCTGTGAATTAATTAGTTTTTTTTATGTGTTTATGGTATACTAATAACATATATGGAGATGATAAAATGGAATTTAGAGAACTTACTAAAAAGGAATTTGATAAATTTTCAGAAAAACATAGTGAGGCAAGTTTTAATCAAACTAGTGCTTGGGGAGATTTAAAAAAATTTAATGGATGGGATAGTGTTTTTTTAGGATTAGTTGATAAGAAAAAAATAGTTGCGGCAACATTATTACTTTCTAAAATGACACCAGTTAAGAAAAAGATGTTTTACGCTCCAAGAGGATTTTTAATTGATTATAAAGATTATGATGTGTTAAGCTTATTTACTACTAATATAAAAAAATACGCAAAACAAAATAACGCTATATTTGTAAAAATAGATCCGTATATAATTTATCAAGAAAGAGATATAGATGGAAATATTGTTGAAGATGGAGAAAATAATAAAGATTCATTTGATAATTTAATAAAACTTGGTTATAAACATTTTGGATTTAATGTTATGCAGGAAACTCTACAACCTCGTTGGATATTTGTTACTGATACAAAAAAAAGAAGTGTTGATGATGTTATGAAAGATATGGATTCAAAGACTAGACAAATTATAAGAAAAAATGAAAGATTATGTATTAGAACAAGAGAACTTGAATATGACGAATTGGATACTTTTAAAGATATAATGAAACATACTGGAGAAAGACGTAAATTTATAGATAGACCGCTTGCATATTATCAACATATGTATAAATCTTTAGCTCCTAAGGGTATTTTAAAAATATTAGTTGCTGAATTACATGTTAAAGATCTTATAAAAACTTATCAAAAAGAAATAAAAGATTATAAAGATGAAATAGAACAACGTCGTCATAAACATGATGATGGTATAAATAAAATGAATGAAAAAAAATATTTATCAAAGCAAAAAGAATCTGAAAATAATATTAAAAGAGTAGAAAAAAAATTAGAAGAAGCAAAAAAACTTCAAAAAGAAAATGGAGATATTATTACATTAGGTGGAATATTATTTTTAGTTCATGGGAATGAAGTTTTATCACTTGTTGGTGGATCTTATGAAAAATATATGGAATATCAATCTGCTTATACAGTTCATTGGGCAGGTTGTAAATACGCAATTGAACATGGATATGATAGATATAATTTTTATGGTATAACAGGTGACTTTAATGAGAATAATCCATTACTTGGACTTTATTTATTTAAAAGAGGTTATGGTGGAAAAGTAGTAGAACTTATTGGAGAATTTGATTTAGTTATTTCTAAATTTTGGTATTTTGTTTATAACGTTGCTTTTAAGTGTTATCATACTGTAAAGAATATAAAAAATAAGGATTAGTTTATTGACTTGTAATTGGAGAAAGCTTATTATATTAAAAGAGGTGGAGATTCATGTTGAAATATCGTAAAAAAGAGATTGTTGTTATTGCATTTATTCTTATTTTCGCTTTAGTAGCAACTCATCATATATATTATAAATTTAAGGATTCTAGAAATGTTGATTATAATAGTGAAACACTTGATGTAACATTTCATGAAAAAAGTGGTGATAAGGTTAATTTATCAAAAATTACACCTGTAACTGATTCAGTTGGATTATCATCAAAAGCTTATACTTTTACAATAAAAAATAATACTAATCGTAGTATTAGATATTCTATAAATGTTTTAGAAAACGAAAAATTAGTAATAAAGGATAAATGTGAGGAATATCAAATTCCAAAAAATTTAATTAAATTATCTATTCATAAATCTAAAGAAAATAATAATATTTATTTCTTAAGTGATTTAATTAATGGAAATGTTTTAACAAGAATAATTAAAGCAAATCAAGAAGAAGAATATACAATGCGTTTTTGGATTACTAATAACAATACATTAACAACTGGAATAAAACTTCACTATCATGGAATAATTGATGTGGCTGATGTTGGAACAGATGTGGCAACAACTATTAATTAGTTGTTGTTTTTGTTTACAAATTAATTTTTTTTAGATATACTTTATTTAAGATAAATAAGGATGGTTAATATGAAAAAGTGGAAAGAAGTAAAAAAAGAAAATAAATTAGGACTTGTAGCACTTATTGTTAGTATCTTAATTTTTATTACTAGTGTTACATATGCAATTTGGTTTCAAAGTTTTAAAGGTGAGAAAGAACAAATTATAAAAACAGGAACTTTAATTTTAGAAATTGCAGATGAGGAAAATGAAATTTCTTTAACTAATTCAATTCCTGTAAGTGATAGTGAAGGAATAAAATCTACTCCTTATACTTTTACTATTAAAAATACTGGTTCTTCTAATGCTAATTTCAGAATTTCTTTAGTGGATGATGATAAAACTTATAGTGAAGATGGGTGCTCAAATAATCGTTTGGACTGGTCAATGATTAAATATTATTTTTCTTATAAAGATGATGCTCCACTTATGAATTTGTTAAATAAAAAAAATGGTGTATTATATGAGGGTGTAATTAATTCAAATGAAGTTTCAAGTTGTACACTTCGTTTATGGATTAAAAGTGATGCTGAAAATGGTATTATGGGAAATCATTTCCATGGAAAAATAAAAATAGAAGCAATTCAATCTGACCAAGAATTAGATTCCTAGTATTTGGTCTTCTTTTTTTACTGATTAAAACATAAAATTATGGTATAATGACTTAGGATGTGATTTTTTATGAGAGCAATTGTTTGTGCTGGAGGGACAGGTGGACATATATATCCTGCTTTAGCAATTATTAATAAAATTAAAGAAAAAGAATCATTAAGTGATATTTTATATATTGGAACACTAGACAGAATGGAAGCTACCTTAATACCAAAGCTTGGAATAAAGTATGAAGGTATTGAGATGGTTGGTATTGATAGAAAAAATATTTTAAAAAACATTAGTGTTTTTTTTAAATATAAAAGTGCAATAAAAAAAGCAAAAAAAATAATAAAAGATTTTAATCCAGATATCGTAATTGGAGTAGGTGGATATATTACAGCTCCTGTTATAATTGCAGCTCATAAGTTAAAATATAAAACTATTATTCATGAACAAAATTCTATTCCTGGTGTATCAAATAAACTTATATCAAAATATGCTGATAAAATTTGTGTTTCGTTACCTGGAACTGTTTCTTTTTTTGATAAGAAGAAAACTGTTTATACAGGTAATCCTAGGAGTGAAGAGATTGTTTCTGTTAAACCTGCTAATAAGAAAGATTATGGATTAATAGAGGATAAGAAATTAGTTTTAATAGTTATGGGATCTCTTGGATCTACTACTATGACAAAGAAAATAAAAGAAATAATTCCTGCTTTTAATATAAAAGATTATCAAGTTATTATTATAACTGGAAAAGAGTATTATAATGATTTTAAAAAAATGAGTTTACCTAAAAATGTTGCAACTGTACCATTTTTAGATAATTTTATTAATTTATTAAAAAAGACAGATTTAATTATATCTCGCGCAGGAGCATCGACTATTTCTGAAATAACAGCAATAGGTTTACCATCTATTTTAGTACCATCACCTTATGTTACAAATAATCATCAATATAAGAATGCTAAAGAGTTGGAAGAAAGTGGTGCTTGTAAATTAATTACTGAAGAAGATTTTTCAATTAGAACTATAATTCCTGCTATTGATGAAATTTTAAATGATAAGGTTAAATATGATAAAATGAGTTATCGTTCTAAAAAATTAGGTATTACTGACTCTGCAACAAAATTTTATTTGGAAGCAAAAAAAGTTATTGAGGATGATAAATAATGAAAGATATAATAGAAGAAATTAAAAGTCAAAATATAGGTAAATATGAGACAAATGTTTTTATAAGCAAATATACAACTTATAAAGTTGGTGGGGTTGCTTCTTTTCTTGTTTATCCAAAAAATATTGAAAAATTAGTTTTATTAATAAAATTAATTAATAAACATAATATTAAATTTAAAATATTAGGTAATGGCTCTAATGTGCTTTTCAGTGATAAAAAATACGATGGAGTATTAATTAAACTTACAGAATTTGATGATCTTGAAATAATTGGTAATCGTATTAGAGTTGGAGCGGGTTATTCTTTAATGAAATTGTCAAGATTCGCTTTAAAAAACTCTTTAACTGGACTTGAATTTGCCTCGGGTATTCCTGGAACTGTTGGTGGGGCTGTATTTATGAATGCTGGAGCTTATAAAAGCGATATGGGATATGTAGTTAGAAGTGTTAAAGTTTTAACTCCTGATTATAGAATTATTCAACTTGAAAATAAGGAATTAAACTTTCATTATCGTACTTCTTTTTTTAAAACTCATCCAGATTATATTTGTTTGGAAGCTACAATTTCTCTAATGCATGGAGATAAAGCAAAGATTGAAGAAGTTATAAAAAGTCGTTTAAAAAGAAGATTGGAATCACAGCCATTAAATTATCCAAGTGCGGGAAGTGTATTTAGAAATCCAACAGGGATGTTTGCTGGTGAACTAATTGAAAAAGCTGGATTAAAAGGATTAAAAAAAGGTGGAGCAATGATTAGTGATAAACATGCTAACTTTGTTGTTAATACTGGAAATGCTAGTAGTAGTGATATAAAAGAATTAATTGATTATGCAAAAAATAAAGTAAAAGAAAATTATAATGTAGAGATGTTAGTTGAACAAGAATTTGTAAATTGGGAGTAAATTATGGCAAAAAAGGTAATCAAAAAGAAAAAATTAAAAATTTTTAGATTACTTCTAGTTATTTTAATACTAGGAGTTGTTGTTTTTCTTGTTGATTTATATCTTAATACAAGAATTAAAAATATTACGATAAATGGGACAAGCTATTTAAGTGATGATTATATAATTTATATGGCTAAATTAGAAAATTATCCTAGTTTTTATTTTACAACAACTAATTCTTTAGAAAAAAGATTAAAAAAGAGCCCTTATATAAAAAAGGTTAATATAAAAAAAGGCTTTTATCATACTTTATCGATTAATATAGTTGAAAATAAAGCTTTGTTTTCATATGCAGTTAATAATAGTATTGTTTTAGAAAATAAAAATGAGGTTAAAGTAGAAGCTGAAATAGATAATTTTAGAGTTCCTAGACTTATGAATTATGTTCCAAATACTAAGTATAAAACTTTAATTAAAGATATATTAAAAATTAATAGAGATGTTCTTGGTAAAATTTCTGAAATTACTTATGTGCCTAATGATTATGATAAAGATAGATTTCTACTTTATATGGATGATGGTAATAGTGTTTATTTAACTCTTACAAAATTTAAAATGATTAATTATTATAATGATGTATTAACTCAATTAAGTGGTAGAAAAGGTATTTTATATTTAGATAGTGGTAATCACTTTAAGATTATGGAGTAGACTGATTAGGAGTTGATTTGATGAAAATAAATAAATTAAAAAAATACTTTAAGTATATATTTATATTTATTTATTTTTTTGTTAGTTTAATTTTTTTCTTTAATATTTATAGATGCGATACAATAACTCAATTTTCTTATAGTTATTCTATTTCAAAGGGATTATTACCCTACATTGATTTTAATATGATTTCAACTCCATTTAGTGCATTTTTATATGCAATTCCATTAATTTTATTTGGTCATAATATAATTGTTCTCTATTTAACACAAAGTCTTTTATTAACCTTTTTATTTTATTTTTTATTTAAACTTTCAAAAGATAAAGCATGGTATTTTTTTGTATTTATGTCTTTACAATATCCTATTTTATTTCCATTTACAATGTTTCCTGGATATAATTTTATAATATTTTTCTTACTTGTTTTATTATTATATTTTGAGAAAACAAATAAAAATGATTATTTAATAGGAATGCTATTAGGAATAACAATAATAACTAAACATACATTAGGAGTATTTTTATGTTTACCATCTTTATTTTATTTTAAAACTCCAAAAAAAATATTTAAAAGAATTATAGGGGCGTTTATTCCAATTCTTGTATTTATAATTTATTTATTTGCAACAAAAAGCTTTAATTCTTTTATTGATTTATGTATTTTAGGATTGTTAAATTTTAAAGATTCAAATAGTTATATAATGAAGATTCCTTTAATAATTCTAATAATTGAAATTTTATTTATAATATATAGAATTATAAAAGAAAAGAGTAATATTAATAACTATTATGTTCTTGTTTATATGATAACTGTATATCCATTAATTGAGGATCATCATGTAGCTTATGCATCTCTTGGAGTTTTGTTATTAATAATTCCTTTAATAAAATTTAATATAAAAAAATTATGGCTTTATTCGGTATTTACTGTTTTTTTTAGTTGGATTTTTATGTATGTATTTATTTTGAATAATATTAATTTTAGATTTAACAATTATCATAATTTTTCTTTATATTTTAATGTTGGTGATAAATATAAGAAAAAATTTGATTCTTATTTAGTTAATAATCCAGATAAAACAATTTTATTGATTTCTGCTAATCAAGCTTGTTTTTATAAGATAGAGCATGAATTGAAAATTACTCATTTTGATTTGAATTATAATGGTAATAATGGTTATAATGAAATAGAAGAAATGAAAAATGATCTCAAAAATATAAATGATCCAAAAATAATAATTGATAAATATCAATATGAAAATAAGGATCCTTCTTCTCAATATCCTAAAGAAATTGCTAAATATGTAATAGATAATTTTTCTAAATGTGATTCTTTTGGAAATTATGAAGTTTATTGTAAAAAGTAATTGGAGGTTTAATATGAAAAAAAAATTAATTGAAAATAAAAAAATTATATTAAGTTGCTTTTTTCTTTTTATATTATTTTTATTTTGGAATTTAATAGTTCAAAGAGTTGTTTTAGATGAAGTTTGGAATTATGGATTTAGTGTTAGTATGTATAAAGGATTATTACCATATAGAGATTTTAACATGGTAATTACTCCTTTTTTTAACTTTTTATTTTCAATACCATTTCATTTATTTGGATCTAATATATTAGTGTTTCATATTGAACAAGCTCTTATGTTAGCTATAATGTCTTTTTTTCTTTTTAAATTATTAGATAAAAAAGCCTGGTTAGTTATTATGATTTTATTTTTTCCAATGTCTATTATTTATCCTAGTTATAATTGTTTTTGTTTATTTTTAACTATATTTTTAATTTATTTGGAAAAAAACAATAAAAATGATTATTTAATTGGATTATTAATTGGACTAGCTATATTATCTAAGCAAAGTGTTGGTTTATGTTTAGTTTTACCAAGTTTATTTTATATAAATAAAAAAGAAAAAATAATAAAACGTTTAATTGGTATGATTATTCCAATTTTTGTATTTATAATTTATTTAGTTACTACAAATACATTTAATAATTTTTTTGATTTGTGTGTGTTGGGATTATTTGATTTTGCTGATAAAAATAAAAGACCTGTGACATTAAGTTTATTAATGTTAGTTCCATCTATTGTTGGAGTGATTTATATAATCTATAAAGATAAAAGAAATATTTGTAATTATTATGCTC
This sequence comes from uncultured Muribaculaceae bacterium, assembly GCA_964652065.1. Taxonomy (GTDB): domain Bacteria; phylum Bacillota_I; class Bacilli_A; order RF39; family UBA660; genus UMGS995. The sequence continues at coordinate 2,226 of CAZYZU010000016.1, read as the reverse complement.
TTGCATTTTGTTCTATGGCGTTACCATTACTTGATTTCTTTCATTGTCAATTTGTTTTTTTAATTTTTTTAACTGTACTTTTAATGAGGTTTGATAATATAAAATTAAATATAAAATTGTTTAGTTTTTCAATAATTTTATTTTGTATTATTATGAATTTTAGTGTACAAATAGAAGATGGATTTATATATCCTAATAATATTAATCATTTTGAATATAGATATATTAATAAAAATGATAGTAAAATTTGTAATGAGATGAATACTTTTATAAATAAACATAAAGATAGTAAAATTGTTATTTTATCAGCTGATGCTTATTTATATAAATTATCAAATGATATAGATCTTAATTATTTAGATCTTATTAATACTGGTAATTGGGGATATAATGGATCTGAAAAATTATTAAATGAAATAAAGAAAAATAAAGATGCACTATATTTAGTGAATGATGATGAAGTAAAAAGTAATAATCAAACTGATAAAAAAGCTTTAAAATATGTAATAAATAATTCTAAAAAAATAGGTAATGTATATCATTTTTCGGTATATAAATTTAAATAAAACTTGTCGTTGTAAACTATTTATAGTATAATAATCTTATTAAGATTGGAGAATGATAGTATGAATGATTATTATACTAGTATTGAACTTGGTACTGATAATATTAAGATATTAGTTTGTAATAAAATAAATGATAAATTTCATGTTATAGCAAATGTTTCTTCTCCATCTTCTGGAATAAAAAAGGGAAATGTTATTGATACAAGGTTAGCAGTTAGTTCTGTAAAAAAAGCTTTAAAAAAAGTAAATGAAATGTTAGGTATAAAAATTACTAAAGTTATTTCTTGTGTTCCAACTACAGATTGCGTAATGGATGTTGTAATTGGTTCTGTTGATGTTTTAGATTATCATGAAATAACAGGTGATGATATTTCAAATGCTTTAAAAGATTCTTTAGTTGGACAGATAAAGGACGATGAAGAATTAATTACAGCTATGCCAATTAGTTTTAAAGTTGATGATCAAGATGGTATTAAAGATCCAAAAGGTTTAAGTGGAGAAATGCTTGATGTAAAAGTATTAATTTCAAAGTCTCCTAAAACTTTAATTTATAAAATTTTAGAGGTTTTAAAACTAAGTGGGGTAGAAACAATGGATATTGCTTATACCTCTATTGGGGATTATTATACTATTAAAAATGAGACTTTAGATAAAGAGGTTGGGGCAATTATTAATATAGGAGAAGATAGTACTAATATTTCTATATTTAATAAAGGTATTATGATAAAAAATAAAATTATTGCGGTTGGTAGTCGCAATATTGATAACGATTTATCATATATATTTAAAATTGATAAAAAATTATCTAAAAAATTAAAGGAAGATTTTGTGGTAGCATCATCATCGTATGCAGATAGTAATGAAGTTTGCTCAATTGTTACTGTAGCTTCTGAAAATGTTGATACAAATCAATTAGAATTATCAAAAGTTGTTGAAGCAAGATGCGAAGAAATATTAAAAATATCAAAAAATGAGCTAAAAAACTTAACAAAAAGAGAAATAAGTTATATAATTGTTACAGGTGGAGTAAGCGAACTTGCAGGATTCCAATATTTAGTTGAAGATGTTCTTGGAATAAAAGCTCGAGTTTGTAACATTACTACTATGGGTGTGAGACATAATAAATATAGTAGTGCACTTGGTATTGCTATGTATTTCGATAGTAAACTTTCTTTAAGAGATAAGAAAGTTAGTATGCTTAATAGTACTGATATTATTAATTTAATAGCAGTTAAAGATAGCAAAGATAATAATGATAACATCATAAATAAGGTCTTTGGACGTTTTTTTGAGAATTAGGAGGATAAGGTATGTTAGGCGGATTAGAAATGGATCAATTAGCAAAAATTAAAGTTATCGGTCTTGGTGGAGGCGGAGGTAACGCTATTAATAGAATGGTTGAATCAGGTGTTAAAGGAGTTGATTTTATTGTTGCTAATACTGATTTACAAGTTTTAAATAGTTCTAAAGCTGATGTAAAAATACAAATTGGAGCAAGTATTACTGATGGACTTGGTGCAGGAGCTAGACCTGATATTGGTAAAGAAGCTGCTGTTGAATCAAAAAAGGAAATAGAAGATGCCTTAGCAGGTGCAGATATGGTATTTGTTACTTGTGGAATGGGTGGAGGAACTGGAACTGGTGCTGCTCCTGTAGTTGC
>CAZYZU010000015.1:0-15192 GCA_964652065.1 uncultured Muribaculaceae bacterium | reverse complement strand
CAACACTAATTGAATTTGATGCATCAAAGTGTATTAATGATAAAACAACAAATTATACTTTAGCAGATTATGATAATTCAACAGGTTTATCAATGAAACTTGGAAGCGATAAAAAAACAGTAACTCTAAATATAAATTGGAATATATATGGACAATTAACAGGAGCATCAGCATATTCTAGTGAAGTTAAATCATATGAAGTAAATAATTTTTCACAAGAAGTAGAAGATATTTACATTGGTGGAGTTGGACAAGCAGCAGGTGGTGAAACAGCTCTTTACTTAATGAAAGATGGAACAGTTGAATATACACCAATTGCAAAAGCAAATACATCTAACAATTTCTCATCATTTGGTATGCTAAAAGATGTAAATGATATTGTTAAATTTTATACTGCAGATGCTAGTGTTCCAAACAGTTCAGGATATGTAACAATATTAGCCCAAAAAGCCGATGGAACATTCTATGATTTATCAAAGATTTTAACAGAAACAGGAAATTATTAATTTTAAGTAGAAATATATTTTCTACTTTTTCTTTATTTTATAAATTTAATATATTATAATAGATATAAGGAGAGATGAATAAATGAACGATGAAATTATAAAAGACTTAACAAATAAGATGAATAAAGCTCTTGAATCATATGAAGGAAGACTAAGAACTGTTAGAGCTGGAAGAGCTAACCCATCTAGCTTAGATGGAGTAATGGTATCTTATTATGGGAATATGACACCATTAAAGCAACTTGCAACTATTTCTGTTCCTGAAGCTAGACAACTTCTTATTAAACCATTTGATAAAGGCTGTTTATCTGATATAGAAAAAGCAATTTTAGCAGCTAATTTAGGATATAATCCAGGAAATGATGGAGAAACAATTAGAATTGTAATTCCAGAACTTACTGAAGAAAGAAGAAAAGAGTTAGCAAAGCAAGTAAAATCAATTGCAGAAGACGCTAAAGTTTCAATTAGAAATATTAGACACGATGGAATAGATGATGCTAAAAAGTTAGAAGTAAGTGAAGATGAACAAAAAGGAATTGAAAAATCTATCCAAGATTTAGTAAACGAATATAATAAAAAAATAGAAACAATTTTAAAAGAAAAAGAACAAGAATTATTAACTGTATAGTAGATTAATTTGAATTTATATGATATAATACAAAAAGAAACGAAGACCTAGGAGTAGTAATAAGTGATTTATTTTAAGAGAGATTGTGGTAGGTGTAAACAATTAATAATAGCTTATGAATTCACCTAGTAAGTTCCTATAACAAAATTATAGGCGTTAATTGCGTTAAGATTTAGAGTGTATAGTAAATAACTATAAATTAAGGTGGTACCGCGAATTATTCGTCCTTAACTTATAGTTATTTTTTTATTTAAGGAGGAAATTATGAAAAATAAAGAAATAGAAAAAGTAAAAAAAGAGTTAGATGCAGAAAAAAATAATATTTCTAATATGAGTGAATTAAACGATTTAAAAGTAAAATATCTTGGTAAAAAAGGTCTTATTACTGAGCTAAATCAAAATATTAGAAACATTCCTAATGAAGAAAAAAAAGATTATGGAATGGAAGTAAATGAAGTAAGAGAATTATTTAACAAATTCTTTGAAGAAAAGAAAACTATCTTTGAAGAAGAAATATTAAATGAAAAGTTAAATAATGAAACTATTGATATAACTCTTCCAGCAACACATGTAAATGTAGGAGGTTTTAATCCTATCGCAAGAATTGTAGATGAACTAGAAGAATTATTTATTTCAATGGGATATTCTGTAGTAACTGGTCCTGAGGTTGAATCCGATTTATATAATTTTGAGATGTTAAATCTGCCTAAAGGTAATCCAGTAAGAGATATTCAAGATACATTCTATATTAAAGATGAAGAGTTATTGCTTCGTACTCAGACATCTCCTGTTCAAGTAAGAGAAATGTTAAAGAATGTTGAGAAAAAACCATTTAAAATAGTTTGTCCAGGTAATACTTATAGAAGAGACGATGATGATTCAACTCATTCTCATCAATTTATGCAGATGGAAGGCCTTGTAGTAGATGAAAATATTTCTTTAGCTGATTTAAAAGGAACTTTAGAAGTTTTAGTTAAAAAGATGTTTGGTAGTGATAGAGTTATTCGTTTTAGACCTCATTATTTTCCATTTACTGAGCCAAGTTATGAGGTGGATGTATCTTGCTTTAAATGTGGTGGTAAAGGATGTAACGTTTGTAAAAACACTGGTTGGATAGAAGTATTAGGTTCTGGTATGGTTCATCCTAAAGTATTAGAAAATGGTGGTTTCGATCCTAAAAAGTATACAGGATTTGCATTTGGTGTTGGAATTGAACGTGTTGCAATGCTTAAGTATGGAATTAATGATATAAGAGATTTTTATACAAATGATTTAAGATTTATTAAAAATTATAATAGATTAGAAGGAGGGGACGAATAATGTTACTTTCAAAGAAATTTTTAAATGATTATGTTGATGTAAATGATTTAACTACTAAAGATATCGCAGAAGGTATGACTTTAGTTGGTAATGAATATGATTCAATTGAAAAACTAAGTAATGCGACTAAAATTATAGTAGGTAAAACATTATCAGTTATTGATCATCCAGATAGTGATCACTTACATGTATGTCAAGTTGATATTGGTAATGGAGAAGTTACACAAATAGTTTGTGGAGCACCTAATGTAGCGGCTGATCAACATGTTTTAATAGCACTTCCAGGAGCAATATTACCTGGTGGTGAAATTAAAGCTGGTGTTATTCGTGGAGAAGAATCTAACGGAATGATTTGTGCACTTGATGAATTAGGAGTTGATAATAAATATATTCATGACGAAGAAGAAAGAGGAATATATGTTATTGATGGAGATGTTGAAACTGGAATAGATGCTTTAGAATATCTTGGATTAGATGATGAAGCAATAGATTTTGATCTTACTCCAAATAGAGGTGACTTACTTAGTGTAATTGGAATGGCTTATGAAGTAGGCGCAACATTTGATAAAGAAGTAAATGAACCAGTTGTATCTATTAAGGAAGAAACTGGTAATGTAGATGACTACGTTAGTGTTTTTGTTGAAACAGATAAATGTCCATTATATCTTGCTAGAGTAGTAAAAGATGTTGTTATAAAAGAAAGTCCAACATTTATTAAATCAAGACTTATGGCTAGTGGAATTAGACCAATTAATAATGTTGTAGATATTTCAAACTATGTAATGCTTGAATATGGTCAACCTCTACATTTCTTTGACTATAAAAATTTAGGTAAAAAAATCATTGTTAGAATGGCTAAAGAAAAAGAAAAAATGACAACTCTAGATAATAATCTAAGAGAATTATCTACTGATGACATTGTTATTTCTAATGAAAAAGAAGCCGTAGCCCTAGCCGGTGTTATGGGTGGACTTAATTCAGAAGTAGAATCTGATACAAAAGATATTGTAATAGAAAGTGCTATCTTCAATTCTATAAATGTTCGTAAAACTTCTAATAAAATTCTTAGAAGTGAAGCAAGTAATCGTTTTGAAAAGGGAATAGATTATAATAATACTTATAAAGCGATTGATAGAGCATGTCAACTTTTAGAAAAATATGCTTCAGCTAAAGTTATTAAAGGAACAGTTAAATATGACAATATCTTTCATAATGAAAAAGTAATTACAATTACTCAAGATAAAATTAGTGAAGTACTTGGTCTTGATTTATCAACAGAAGATATTTTATCTGCATTCAAAAAACTTTCTTTTGATGTTTCAGAAAACAGTGGTATTTTTACAGTTAAAGCTCCTACTAGAAGACTTGATATTAATATTGAAGAAGATTTAATTGAAGAAGTTGGAAGAATTCATGGAATTAATCATATAGAGTCACGTCTTCCAAAAACTCTATGTGTTCCAGGTAGTTATGATCCAAGTTATTTAAAAATAAAAAAATTAAGACAAAGACTTTGTTCGCTTGGTTTAACTGAAGTTAAAAATTATACTTTAACAAATGAAGAAAATGTTAATACATTCTCTAATGATGTTGTTAATCCTATTAAATTATTACTTCCAATGAGAGAAGATAGAACAACTCTTAGAACAACTTTAATTCCATCATTAATAGAAAATGCAGATTATAATATTGCTCGTAAAACAACTGATATCGCAATTTATGAGTCTAGTAATACTTATTATTATGATGAAGATGAAAATGTAGTTGAACATAGATTATTATCAGGATTACTTACAGGAGTTTATTTACAAAATAATTGGAATAAAACAAAAGTTATTTGTGATTTTTATCTTGCTAAAGGAATAGTAGAAAATATTCTTGATTTTATGGGACTTACTGGAAGATATAGTTTTGATGATAAGGATATTCCTCAAGAATTTCATCCAAAACAAACTGCTAGAATTGTAATTGATAGAATACCTATTGGTTATGTTGGAGTAGTTCATCCTAAGGTTAATAAAAAGAAACTATATATATTTGAACTTGATCTAGATAAATTATTAAATATTAAAGTTAGAAATATAAAAAATAAAGAAATTAATAAATACCCATCAATATCTAAAGATATGGGATTCATTCTTGATAAAGATATTAAAGCAGGAGATGTATTATTAACAATCAAAAAAACTGGAGGAAAGATTTTAAAATCAGTTGATGTTTTTGATGTTTATACAGGAGAAAACGTAGATGCTGATAAAAAATCAGTAGCGTTCTCACTTGTTTTTGAAGATAATAATAAAACTCTTAATGATGAAGAAGTAATGGTTATATTTAATAAGATAATTGAAAAAGTAGAAAAAGAATATAGTGCAAAATTAAGAGACAAATAGTCTCTTTTCTTATATAAAAAAATAACTGTAATTAGTTATTTTCTTTTTCTCCACTAGATACCCTAGTCTTAATGATTTCTAGCATTTCATTTTTTAATTTTTGATCTGATTCTTGCCAAACTATCTCAAAGAACACTCCCATACCAGGAAGAGTCACTTCATCATTGGATTCAATTGATTCATTAATTGCACTTTGCAAACTATCATAATCATCTCCCTTAAAATTATTTATAATATGTTCTCTTATATTCATAAATTCATCTCCTTTATATTTATATTGTTAAGTTAGTGACAAATTTATTCACTTTTAATTATTTTTCTTTAATTTATTCATAAAATAGTATATACTTTAGATATAAATAAAAGAGGAGGAAATAATATGCCAATATGGTTAATAGTTATAATTGCGATAGTAGTAATTATATTACTTTGGTACGTTGGAACTTATAATGCTTTAATTTCATTGAGAAATAAAGTTAAGGATCAATGGGCACAAATCGATGTTCAATTAAAAAGAAGAGCTGATCTTATCCCAAATATGGTTGAGACAGTAAAAGGATATGCTAAGCATGAGAAAGGTACTTTAGAAGATGTTATAAAAGCTCGTAATACATTTACAACTGCTACAACACCTGAAGAAGAAATGAAAGCAAGTGGTGAACTTACTAAAACACTTTCAAAATTAATGATGCTTTCTGAATCATATCCAGAATTAAAAGCAAATGAAAACTTTATGAGTTTACAAAATGATTTAAAAGATTGTGAAGATAAGATTAGTATGATGAGACAATTCTATAATGATGTTGTTATGAAATATAATAACAAAGTTGAAACTATACCATCAAATATAGTTGCAAACATGGCTCATTTTACTAAAGAAGCATTTTTTGAAGCAGCAGAAGAAGATAAACAAACACCAAAAGTATCATTTGAATAAACTTGCTAAACGCAAGTTTTTTTAGAAAGGATATAATATATGAAAAGAAAAAACTTATTATTAATAATTTTAACGATTATTTTTATAATACCAATTAATGTATTTGCAAGTGATGGAGAAACACAAGATTTATTTATAAATATTGATGTCAATAAAGATGGATCAATCTTTGTTCAAGAATTAGCAACATTAGAAGGTGATTATAATGGAAGACTAAGAAGTATTTATTATAAAAACTTATCAGCACCATCATTTTCTGGAAGCGAATCTGATTTTGAAGGTAGTGATATTTATAATGGATCTTCAATAGAAAACTTGAAAGTATATAGTGTTAATGGAAGAAATCTTAATTTCGACAATATATTTAACACGTCAAGTAGAAGCAATGAATTTCGTCTAGTAACTTATGCATCAAAAGGTGATGAAGGAGTTTATGAAATATCTGAAGCAGGAGGAGGTTATGATTTAACTATTTATAATCCATCTAGTACAGATTCATCATTTTATATGGAATATACTATAAGGGATGCTGTAGTAATTCATAATGATGTAGCAGAACTGGCTTGGAATTTAATAGGTAATAATTATACAGATAATATTGATAATTTAGAAGCAAAAATTAATTTACCAAGTACTGATGATGATTTAAGAGTATGGCTACACGGTCCACTTAATGGGTCTATAGAAAGACAAAATGATAAAACCGCTTATGTAAATTTTAATTTCGTAGGTGCTAATAATCCTGTATCAGTAAGATTAATGTTCGATAAAAACATTACTCCTTTAGCAACTAAATTCAGTAATGTTGAAGGAAGAAATAACATCCTTTCTGTAGAAAAAAAAGCAGCAGATAAAGCCAATGCAGAAAGAGATAAAATTAAAAAGCAAAATGGAATTGTTTGTATTATAACAATTATATGGTATGTAGTTTTATTAGTTGCTATCATATTATTTATATTAGAGAAAAAAAGATTAAATAAATGTGATTTTGATATAGAATACTATAGAGAATTTCCAAATACGTATGGTCCGGAAATTGTTGATTATTTAGTAAATAAAAGTATTTCAGATGATTCTTTAGGCGCTTCTATACTAATGTTAATAGAGAAAAAAGCAATAAAATTTGAACCTATAGAAACAGATGAGGAAAACGCAATCTTAACAAGAGTTCCAGAAAACGAAAAAGATTTATCCGAAAGTGAAAAATTATTAATTAGTTTTTTATTTGATAAGATGGGTAGTAATGGTTCAACAACATTAAGTACAATTAAAGAATATGGAAAATCAGAATCTAAAGCAAGAAGTTTTATTTCAAGCTATGATAAATGGAAAAAATCTGTACAAACAGAAGCAGTTCAAAATAAATTTTTCTTAACATCAAACCCAATTCAAAATCTTTTAATAATACTTGGTATAATTGGAATACTTGTTGCAATAATTAATTACAATTTTGAAACAGGATTTGTTCTAGGTTATATAAGTATTGCGGTAGGTGTTTTTGTATTTATTTATGCAGTAGCACAAAGACTTAGAACTCCATATGGAGTAGACCAATACAAAAAATGGATGGCATTTAAGAAATTTATTGTTGATTTTTCAACATTTGATGACAAAGAATTGCCTGAGATATCACTTTGGGGGAAATATTTAGTATACGCAACAGTTTTAGGATGTGCTAAAAAATTAGAAAGTGATATGAAAATAAGAATGGAAAATATGAATCTTGATCCAGCTGTTTATAATACATATTATTATCATGATCACTATTATATGTCGACAGTATCAAATTCTATAAATAGAACAATGAATAGAGCAGTGTCATCATCAAGATCATCAATTGCTGCATCATCTTCATCATCTTCTGGTGGATTTGGTGGAGGATCATCTGGAGGCGGAGGATCCTTCGGAGGTGGCGGAGGCGGAGGTCACTTCTAAAAAACATTTGAAAAATGTAAAATTTATGTTATAATTAAATTGTCTAAAAGATGCGAAACTGGCAGCTTATAAAACCGACTAAATTAACGATACGGGAGTTTTGATCAGTTATCTGTGTTGAATACTTAATTTATTAAGGATCCTAAAGATAACGTAAGGACACCCACCTGTAGGAATGCAGGTTTTATCGTTTGCTAAGCCGCTTTTTTAGACTTTTTTGTTTGCAATAATATACTATATATGATATAATATCAACACGTGAGGTGATATAACTATGTTAATAATGCCTATATTAAATAAAAGTAAGAATGGAAATACTAGAATATATAATGTTAAAATAAGTTTAAAAAATGCATCAAAAGTTAGAGAAGGTGTAGTTTTAAGAGGTTATGATGAAAGTGACATTATTATAAATGGTACTTCATTTAATAATTCAATATATAATAAAAAAGGAATTGAACCAAACGTTACGGTTAATTTTTTAAGAAACTTTAATTATAGAACAGGAAAAAAGGATTTTTTAGTAACTACAAGAGAGGCATCCGACAGTACTTTATATGATTTATATAATGTTGAAATGCCACCAAGAAAAATAACAGCAGGATTAGATAATTTATATGGAAGTACAATTTTAGATATTCAAAAAGAAATGCCTGATTCTCCAAAAGGAAAATACATTTCTTTAAAAAAGATAGGTGTAGATACACATATAACAGATGAGAAATTATATAAATTAAAAGACATAGTTGAAAACGAACAAGATGAGGAACGCAGAAATAATTTAATGCAACTTCAAGGTGTAAGTGATCTTGCTAAAACAGTTGATTATATGAATAATTTTGATTGTACAATTGTGAGTGAGGCAACAATACCAGAAGAACAACTAGAATTTTTTATAAAAGCTTTTTCAAAAATCAAAACAAAAGATTCTAGAAATCTTTCTAGATATTATGAAATTGCTAAAGAAAATAAAGAAGTATATTCAAAACTTACACAAATTAGTAGAATTATTTATAAAAGACCACTTAATTTAATAAAGAATGATACAAAACAAAAAGTTTTAATTAAGACTCCAGAAGAGAAACAAAATGCAGCATAATCAGTGGCAAAGATTAGAATCATTAATTGGCAGTGAAAAAGTTAGCAAACTGTCAAAAAAGACTGTTTTGATTGTTGGAATTGGTGGAGTTGGTGGCTATGTTGTAGAGTCTCTTGCAAGATGTAATATTGGAACAATAATAATAGTTGATTTTGATACAATAGATGTAACAAACATTAATCGCCAAATAATAGCCTTAAATTCTACTATTGGTAAGAAAAAAGTAGATGTTATGGAAACAAGAATAAAAGATATAAATCCAAATTGTAATGTTATAAAATATGATTTGTTCTTTGATGAAGATACTAAGGACATTATCTTAAATAATAAAATTGATTTTATTGTAGATTCATGCGATAGTGTTGAAAGTAAAAAATTATTAATAAAAGAAGCGTTACAAAGAAATATAGATTTTATTTCAAGCATGGGAACCGCAAATAAATTTAATCCAGCATTATTAGAAATTACAGAAATAAAGAAAACAATTAATGATCCGTTAGCTCGTATAATGAGAAAATTCGTAAAAGATGAAAAAATTGCAAAAAAAATAATGGTACTTTCTTCTAAAGAAGTACCACTTAAAAATAAAAATATCTTAGGATCAAATTCCTACGTTCCAAGTAGTGCAGGTTTGTTAATTAGTAGTTATGTAATTGATAAATTAAAAATATAATCACATATAAAATATTGGCTTGTTAGTATTTTGACTTGTAGAAACAGTAGTAGTGTTTACACTACTATTTTTTGTTGTTTTGTTATCACCTTTTAAAGCATCAGCAATTTTAAACATGGTTTTAGCGTTATTTACAATTGGTTTTACTTGATATACTAAAGGAATTGCTTGATTAATAATACCAAGAGATTTTTGTGTGTTATTAAGAATTGTTCCCCAATTAATTCCATTTTTTAAAGCCCCAGCTCCAGCTCCAATTCCTCCAAACAATCTTGAAAATAAACCAGGTTTATAAAGGCTTTGATATAAATAAGGATTGTTATACATATAAATCCACCTCTAATACAATATATGACAACTTGCATTTATTGTTAACAAAAACTATTGTTGTTAAAAAAAAATTATGCTATAATAACTAATAGAATAGAATAATAAGGAGGATGCTTTACTATGATTATGAAACCATTTATTGAAATTTATCATATTGTAAGTAAAATATTAAGTTTTCCTTCTAAATTTATAAAAAAATCAGGTGATAATTTATCTGAGAATATTGAAGAAAATAGATTAAAAAACGAAAAAGATGCAAGTAAAGTTCAAAGCGCTACACCAAAAACAGAAAGCAATTTTTCAGGAATAAAAACCACAATGTCACATAAAGATGTTAAAACGTTAATTTCCTATCGATATACAGCTCTTAATAGTAATAAGAAAAAATTTACAGGAACATTTGATGCAGAAAGTGAAAGTGATGTTAGAGGATTTTTAACTGCAGAAGGGTACGAAGTATTAAAAGTTGATGTAAAAAAGCCTTATGACATTGAATTGGGTGGAAATGGAAAAATAAAAACAGGACCACTTGCTTTTGCACTTACACAATTGTCTACATATATAAAAGCAGGTATTCCTTTGGTTGATGCTGTAAGAATTTTATCAAAACAAGCTCATAACCCTAACGAAAAAAAAGCTTTTGAAAGATTAGTTTATGATTTATTAAAAGGAGAAAATTTATCTGATGCAATGATGAAGCAAGATAAAAAATTTCCTAAACTACTTATAAATATGGTAAAAACTGCAGAGATGACAGGAGATTTACCAACAATCCTTGATGATATGGCAGATTATTATACTTCAATGGAACAAACTAGAAAACAAATGATTAGTGCTATGACATATCCCGTTGTTGTTGTGTTTTTAGCTGTTGGAGTATTGATATTTATGTTGATATACTTAGTACCACAATTTGTTCAAATGTTTGAAAGTCAAGATGCAACATTACCTGCAATAACATTATTTATAATAAATGCCAGTGATTTCTTAAAAGCAAACTATTTATGGTTATTGCTTGCAGTTGGTGGGGTTATTTTGCTTTATTACTATATATTTAAAAATGTAAAATCTTTCAGGAGTGCAATGCAAACATTATTTATGCATATACCTGTGTTTGGAAATATAATTATATATAACGAAATTGCTAATTTTACAAAAACATTCGCATCACTTTTAAATCATGGAGTATTTATAACAGATAGTATGGAAATATTATCAAAAATAACTAATAATGAAATATATAAAAGAATAATAGCAAAAACAATAGATAATCTAGGAAAAGGTGAATCAATATCAAAAGCTTTTAAAGGAGAATGGGCATTCCCAGTTGTTGCTTATGAAATGCTTGTTACAGGTGAAAACACTGGACAATTAGGTTTGATGATGGAAAAGGTTGCCGATCATTTTCAAAGCCTTCATAAGTCACTAATTGGACAAGTAAAAAGTTTAATTGAACCAATGATGATTGTTGTTTTGGCCGTAATTGTTGGTGTAATATTATTATCGATAATAGTTCCAATGTTTGATATATATGGAAAGATACAGTAGGTGACAGTATGGATATAATATATTATTTACTGTTCTTTATACTTGGAACACTTATGGGTTCATTTTTTACAGTTGTTGGATTAAGACTTCCTAAAAATGAGCCTTTTCTTATTTCTAGATCTAGATGTGATGAATGCAAGCATAAATTATCATTAATAGAAATGATTCCAATTATCTCATATATTTTTCTAAGAGGCAGATGTAGACATTGTAAAAGCAAGATAGATTCATTATCAACATATATTGAATTTTTTACAGGACTTTTATTTGCTGTTTCATTTTACAGTTTTGGTTTTTCATATAATTTATTACTTGCATTAGGGATTGTTTCACTATTAGTAACAGTAATTGTAAGCGATTTAACCTATTTAATAATACCGGATGAAATTTTGATATTTTTCAGTATATATTTTATAATTTGCCAATTTTTAATACTAGGATTAAAAGGAGCAATAATACATATTGTAGTTGGAGTATTTTTATTTTTAGTAATGTATGGAATAATGCTTCTAGGAAATAAAATATTCAAGAAAGAGAGTATGGGTGGCGGAGATGTAAAAATGATGTTCTTATTTGGACTTGTTTTAGATCCTCTTCTTGGAACAATAACTATTTTTTTAGGAAGCCTATTGGCACTACCAATGTCAATCTATTTATATATTTCTGAAAAAGAAAAAGTAATACCATTTGGACCATTTTTATTAGTTGCATTTGCACTTATTTATTTTACAAAAATAACACCTCAGATGATTATAACTTGGTTAGGATTTTAAGAAAGTTGTACTTTCTTTTTTTTTGAAATTAGTATATTATATAGAAAAGGTGATTATATGAAAAAAGATTATACAATACTACCTGCAGATACCTATACGGTAGTTAATAAAACAATATTAAATAATAATGATAGAAAGATAATAACAATGCTATATCAACCGATTATAGGATATAGTGCTACTAGTCTTTATTTTACATTAATAGATGATTTAGATAAGCTTGAATTAATTAGTGATGATTTAACTCATCATCATTTAATGGCAACAACACAGCTAAATCTAGAAAGTATTGTAAAATCAAGAGAAAAACTAGAAGCAGTAGGTCTTTTAAAAACCTATTTAAAAAAGAATAATATTAACCACTATGTATATTTATTATATTCACCAATATCTGCTAACGAATTCTTTAATCATCCGATTTTAAATATTGTCTTATATAATAATTTAGGAAAAACAGAATATGATAAATTAATTAATTATTATAAGATTCCAAGATTAAATTTAAAAGAGTATAGCGATATAACAGCATCCTTTGATGAGGTTTTTACAACAATGCCCGGAAAAAATATGGATGTTAATGATGATATAAGAAAAAAAGATAGTAATAGTTTACTTCTTAATAAATGTATTGATTTTAATTTGTTAATTTCATCTATTCCAAAAAGTATGTTAAATGAAAAATGTTTTTCCGAAGAAATAAAATCATTAATTAACTCTTTAGCCTTTACTTATAACCTAGATGATAGTACTATGATTTCCTTAATAAGAGACTCTTTAAATGAAAAAGGTTTAATTGATAAAACATTACTAAGAAAAAGTGCACGCAATTATTATCAATTTGAAGAAGCTGGAAGACTACCAACTTTAATTTACAACAAACAGCCAGATTACTTAAAAAAACCAACAGGTGATAATAGTAAATGGGCTCAAATGGTTTATACATTTGAAAATATCAGTCCATATGATTATTTAAGAGCAAAATATAAAGGGGCGGAACCAACTAGTAGAGATTTGAAACTAATTGAGCACTTATTAATTGATCAAAAATTAGTTCCAGGAGTTGTAAATGTACTACTTGCATATGTATTAAAAGTAAACAATCAAAAGTTAAGTAAAAATTTTATTGAAACGATTGTCGGTCAATGGAAAAGACTTAATATAGAAACTGTAGAAGATGCAATGAAAATAACTGAAAAAGAACATAAGAAAATGAGAAGAATAATTACAAAAGATAAGCCACAGCGAAATATAAAAACAGCAAAACAAGAATCACTACCAGCTTGGTTTGATAAGAATCTTGATAAAAAAGATCCGACAAAAGAAGAAAAGGAAGAATTAGACAAGATACTAAATGAACTTGTATAATTCTTTTTTTTGTGGTATAATATGTCCACATATTAGATATACATAATTTTAGGGGGTTAAATTATGAATAAAGAGATTGTAAAAAGTATAAAGTCAATATTTTTTGTACTTATTATTTTAACAATAACAATATATGTATTCACAAATAGAGATAAATTAATGTTTGCAGCAACAAGTATTAGAAATTATAAAAACATTGATAATATAGAATTAAAAAGTGATGATAATTTAAAATTGAATAAAAATATATATAAATTTACTGTTAAAAATAATAATAAAGAAGAAATAAAGTTTAATATAATATTAGCTAATGATTATTCAAAAACAATAGAAAAGGATTGTAAAATTTTGTCAAATAATTATTTGCAGTATCACATAAAATATAATAACGAATATAATATTACAAGAAGTGTTTCACTTGATGGTATTATATTTAAAGGTGATTTAAAACCTTTAGAAACAAGAAATTTCGAATTACAGTTATGTAAAAATGAAACCAAAAAAAATAATTATTGTTATTATCCAATATTACAAGTAGAAAAAATATAATATCAATGCATTTACTTGTAATTTTCTTATTGTCATGTTATCATTGAAAAGTAAACATTTAACAAAAAAACAAAGGGTGAAATATATAAATGATTAATTTTTATAGAGAAGAATTTAATAATATAATAAAACCAATATTAAATAATGAAGAATTTATGAAAACAAAAGAAAAAAGTCATCATGGAATAAATAGATTTGATCATTTAATGAGAGTTTCCTATTATTCATATTTTATATCAAGATTTTTAAGATTAAATTATCAAGAAACAGCAAGAGCTGCATTACTTCATGATTTTTTTATTGGTGAAACAGAAAATGATTCAAAAATAGAAGCATTACAAAATCATCCAAATTATGCTTTAGAGAATGCTAAAAAATATTATGATTTAACTGATAGAGAAGAAGATATAATAAAAACACATATGTTTCCAGTAACTTTCAAACCACCAAAATATTTAGAAAGCTGGATTGTTGATTTAGTTGATGATGCCGCAGGTATTTATGAAAAATATAAAAGTAGTTGTCATGAATTTAAAACAGCAACAACATTTTTGCTAATCTTACTAATAAATGTTATTCAAAAATAAGCATTGCTTATTTTTTTTGGAATTTTTTCTAAATATATGTTATCATAATCTAGAGGTAATATTATGAAAAAAGCAATCATATTTCTATGTGCAATTTTTTTAACAAGTGGCTGTAGTAAAAAAGAAAATATTGTATGTATCAACACTCTTAATGAAAATAATGTTAAAATAGATTCAGAATACACCATTATTTATAGTGGTAAATATGTTGATAAACTAAAAACAATTGAAAAAGTAACCAGTGATGATCAAAATGAATTAGAAAAGTATAAAGATTTATTAATGGATTACTATAACAGTTTTAATAAAATTGATTATTATGTAAATACAGTTTCCATAGAAGGAAATACATTAATAAGTTCAACGACTATTAATTATGAAAAAATTGATATCAATAAATTAATAGAAATTGATGAAAATAATAAAAAAATAATTTCAGATAAAAAAGTAAAATTATCAACTCTAGAAAAATTATATATAGATCAAGGTGCTACTTGCAAGTAGTATCAAATGTTCTCATAGCTCAGCTGGATAGAGCAATCGCCTCCTAAG
>CAZYZU010000014.1:0-15780 GCA_964652065.1 uncultured Muribaculaceae bacterium | reverse complement strand
AAAATAGACAGAATACTGTCTTTTTTTTATTTTATAGTAATAATGTTATAAAGGTTTTGTCTTTTTATGGAAAAAAAATTATATATTTGATATAATAAGGTTATTAAACGGGGTGATAGTATGAAGGCATTAATAACAGGAGCGTCAAGTGGAATTGGTTTAGAAATGGCAAAGTATTTAGCTTCTAAAAAATGGGAATTGATTTTAGTTTCTAGAGATAGAGAAAAATTAGAAAAAATCCAAAAAAATCTACCGACTAAGACAACTATTATTGTTATGGATTTAAGTAATGAACAAAAAGTAAAAGAATTATGTGTTTTAATTAAAAATCAAAATATTGATATGTTAATAAATAATGCAGGATTTGGTAATTTTGGTGATTTTACTTCTACAGAACTTAATAATGATTTAGATATGATCAATACAAATATTAAGGCTGTTCATATTTTAACAAAATATGCTTTAAAAAACATGGTAAAACATGATTCTGGATATATTCTTAATGTTGCTTCATCAGCAGGGTTTATGCCTGGTGGACCTTTAATGAGTACGTATTACGCTACAAAGTCATATGTATATAGTTTGACTGAATCAATAAATTTAGAATTAAAGAAAAAGAAGAGCAATGTTGTTGTTTCTGTATTATGCCCTGGTCCTGTAGATACTAATTTTAATAATGTTGCTGGAGTAAAATTTGGGGTTAAACCTTTAAAAGCAAACTTTGTTGCTAAATATGCAATAGATTCTATGATTGAAAAAAAGAAAATGCTTATTATTCCTGGAACTAAAATGAAATTGGCTAAATTTTTTAGTAGATTTTTATCAGATAAAAAGTTATTAAAAATAACATATAGAATACAAAGAAAAAAAGCTAACAAATAGTTAGCTTTTAATAACTAGAGGTGAAGTAAATATGGATATAATTTCTGTAAAAAATTTAAATTATAAATCTTTATTTAAAGATCTTAATCTTAATTTTACAAAAAATAAGATTATATTCATATCTGGTTCTAATAAATGTGGTAAAACAACACTTATTAAGCTTTTAAGTAGTATGATTGTTTCTGAAAATACAGTTTATTATAATAATAAAGATATTAATTTAATGAGTTCTTATGATTTTTCAACTAAGATTAGTACATTGATATTATATAAAAAAATAGAATTTAACTTTTCTACTTTAAATCAGGAATTGTTATTTAAATTAGATAAATTGGATATAGATGAAAAAGAAAAGAAACAACGTTATGATTATTTTATAAAATTGTTTGATTTAAAAAATGATTTATATACAAATATTAATGAATTATCTTTTATTAAAAAAACAAATATTTTATTGGTAAAAGCATTAATAACTAAACCAAAAGTTTTGTTACTTGATGATTTGTTTTTAAATCTTAATGAAAAAGATTCTATTGATATATTAAAAATATTAAAATCCATAGATGATTTAACTATTATTTCTACAATTAATACATTGGAATTTGCTGATCAATCTGATTACATGTATATATTAAGTAAAGGTAAATTAATATTAGGTGGAAAAACAATTGAAGTATTAAAAGAAGATAGTTTATTAAATAAGATTGGATTAGAACTTCCATTTATGGTCGATTTATCAATTAAGTTGAAATATTATGATTTACTTTCTGATATAGAATTAAATATGGAAAGGATGGTTAATATTTTATGGAAATAAGAATAAATGATTTTACTTTAAATAGTGGATATATTACTGGTGTTATAGGTGATTATAAATCATTTTTAAGATTATTTGATAGTGAGATGTTTTTAAAAAATAGTATTTCTTTAAATAAAAAACGCTTAAATAATTTATTAAAGAAAGATATTTTAAAAAAAGTATCTATCATTAATAATGATGTTAGCAATGATTATTTATCACTTACAGTCAATGAGTATATGAGATTTTATATTTTTAATAACAATTTGAAATTAAAAGATTATAAAAAAAAGATAAAAGATTCTTTAAAAATAGTTGGACTCCCTGAAAATTATTTAGATAGAAAGATTGATGCATTATCAAGTTATGAAAGAAAGATACTTGAATTTTCTATTTCACTATTGTCTAATCCTGATATTTTAATATCTAATAATTTTTTTAATGGTATCGATTTAAAAAATCAAAAGAAGTTAATAAGTTTGTTAAATCAATTAGTTGAAAAATATCAAAAAATAGTAGTTATTTGTAGTAATGATTCTGAACTTATATATAGAATAACTAAAATTCTTTTGATTTTTATGAAAGATGAATTTGTTTTACAAGATTATACTGATAATATGTTTGAAAAAAATACAGATTTTTTGTTAAAATATGGAATTAGTATTCCAAAAACAATTTTATTTACTAATTTAGTATATAAAGAAAAAAATGTTAAATTAAATTATAATAAAGATATTAGGGATTTAATAAAAGATATTTATAAGAAAGTGTAGGTAATTTATGAGATATTTAATTAATTTTTCTTATGATGGTACTAATTATGCTGGGTATCAATTACAACCAAATCAAAAAACTGTTCAAGAAATGTTAGAAGATGCGGTTTGCATTGTAAATAAAGGAATTAAAAAGTCAGTTCATGCATCAGGAAGAACTGATAAAGGTGTGCACGCTCTTGATCAATATGCGCATGTTGATTTAGATATTGATATTTTACCTTATAAATTAAAAAGAGCTTTAAACAGTAATTTACCTGATGATATTCATGTAAAAAATGTTTCAATTGTAAATGATAAATTTCATGCTAGATATAATGTTAAAGAAAAAGAATATAAGTATTATATAAATTTAGGTGAATATAATCCTATTGAAAGAAACTATGTATTTCAATATAATTATAAATTAGATGTTAATGCTATGACTGAGGCTATAAAAGTTTTTTTAGGAGAACATGATTTTAGAGCTTTTGTAACTGAAAATGCTAATAAACCTAATTGTGTTAGAAAAATAGATGTTGCTAATATAGAAGAGAATAATAATAAATTAATCATTACTTTTAAAGGAAATGGATTTTTAAGATATCAAGTTAGAAATATGGTTGGCATTTTAATTAAAGTGGGAGAAAATAAAATAAATAGTGAGGATGTTCAAAATATCTTAGATAGTTGTGATAGAAGTAAATGCGGAGTTACTGCTCCAGCTAATGGTTTATTTTTAACTAAAGTTTTTTATGAATAAAATTGCATATAAATATTGATTTTTTTGGAAAACTTTAGTATAATTATAAACGGTACATTCAAATATCCCCACATAGATTAAGTCCTGGGAAAACTTAATTTAAGTAAAAGGAGAAAAATATGAAAAGTTTTATGCAAAAAAAAGAAACAGTAGATCGTAAATGGTATGTAATTGATGCTGAAGGAAAGGCTCTTGGTAGAGTTGCTTCATTAGCAGCTACATATTTACGTGGTAAAAATAAGCCTACATTTACACCACATATTGATTGTGGAGATAATATTATTATTATCAATGCAGAAAAAGTTCTTTTAACTGGTAATAAAGAAGATAAAAAGATTTATTACAATCACTCAATGTATCAAGGTGGTTTAAGAGAAAGAACTGCAAAAGAAATGAGAGAAAGATATCCTGAAGAAATGATGGAAAGAGCTGTTAAAGGAATGCTTCCACATAACAGACTTGGACGTCAAATGTACAAAAAGTTATTTGTATATACAGGATCTGATCACAAGCATGAGGCACAAAAGCCTGAAATGCTTGAGGTTAAGTAGGAGGGTAAAGTATGGCAAAAGAAAAGAAAAATGTTTATACTGGTACTGGACGTAGAAAGACAAGTGTAGCTCGTGTTTCATTAACTCCAGGTAAAGGAAAAATTACTATTAATGGTCATGATGTTGATGAATATTTTACTAATAAAATATTGATTTTAGATTTATGTCAACCATTAGATGTAACTAATACTAGAGAAATGTTCGACATTACAGTTTCTGTTAATGGAGGAGGACTTTCTGGTCAAGCAGGTGCAACTCGTTTAGGTATTACAAGAGCATTACTTGATTATGATAAAACAACTCCAGCTGACTCTGAAAATAGTTTCCGTAAAACATTAAAAGTTAATGGATTCGTTACTAGAGATGCTCGTAAGAAAGAACGTAAAAAACCAGGTTTAAAAAAAGCACGTCGTGCACCACAATTTTCAAAACGTTAATCTACAAAGTTTCAAAGACATATTTATATATGTCTTTTTTTGTTGGCTTTTGTAGCAAATTCCCTCCTTTCGCATATATTACTATAGGAGGTAGTAATGTTAAAAATAGAGTTATTAGAGCAGTTGTTAGTTATTGCTATGGCATTATCAACAATAACGTGTGCCATTATTCAAAAAACAAAAATATTATTTAAAACTAGTAATTTTTTATGTTTTTATTCTTTTATTTTAAATATCTTATTTAGTATAATATTTTGTTATACTTTTACTACTATTAATTTTCCAATTAGTTTATGGGTTGGTCTGTTTTCATTTTTAGGAGCAGATACAATTTATAAGAGTTTAGAAGGAAAAATATCTTCATATAAAGATTTAGTTGTTGATAAGACAATAAAAGTAAAAGAAGAAAACTTAATTAAAACGGATGGTGATAGTTGATGGAATTACCTATTTATCCTAGTATTTACATGCGAATCACACAAGGATATATGGTTGGTACTCATAGGGATAGCTACGCTATAGATGAGGCTGGAGTTGATACTGGGATAGATCATATTAAAGCTCCTTTTACTGGTGTTATAAAAAAAATATATACAGCTGATGCAAATGAAGTTTGGTTAGAGAGTGTTGATAAGGTTTTATATCCAGATGGAACTATTGATTATATGACGATTTTATTTTGTCATGATAATAATGTTTCTGATTTATTTATTGGTAAAATTATAAATAAAGGAGAAAAATTTTATCAAGAGGGTAAAAAAGGTAATGCTACTGGAAATCATTGTCATATTGAGTGTGCACGAGGTAAATTTACTGGAACTGGATGGCATAAAAATAATGCAGGTTATTGGAGTATAAATAATGGTAAAAAACCTGAGGAATGTCTTTGGATAGATAATAGTATTACTATTTTAAATAATAATGGTTATATATTTAAATCTTCTTCTATTAATAATATGGATAATAAAGAAAATAATGAAAAAAAAGAACCATTAAAAGATAATAATGACGATTCATTAAAAAAAATTAATAGTAAAAAGCTTATTTTTACTTGTAAAAATGGTGATATGTATGCAATTAAATTAAAAAAAGGACAAAAGTTGTATTTGGAATAGCTTTTGTTTTTTTTATGTAATTTTATCATATATATTAATAGGTGATTAAATGAGATCGTTTAAATATAAATTTTTTGTTTTTATACAACTTTTTTTATTGGTAATCAGCTTAAATATTGTATATGCAAAAAAAGATAGCAATAAATTACCATTGTTTGGTAAAGTTATAACAGTTGATCCGGGACATGGTGGTAGAGATCCAGGAACTAGATATGGAAAAATTTTGGAAAAAGATCTTAATTTAGAAATAGCACAGAATTTAGAGAAACAATTGATAAGTGAAGGTGCAATCGTTTATATGACAAGATATAAGGATGAGGATTTATCTTTAAAAACTGATTATAGAAAAAAAAGAAGTGATCTTTATCGAAGAATTAAATTAATAGAAAATAAATCTAGTGATTTGTATTTATCAATTCATTTAAATTGGTATAGTGATTATTACTATGGTGGTGTTGAAATTTTGTATAATGATATTAATAAACGAAACAAATTATTAGCAGAAAATATTACAAAAAGTTTTGTTTCAGCTGATATAAAAACTCGTAGTTTAACAAAAACAAATTTATATTTATATAGAAATACTAAAGTACCAGGGGTATTAATAGAATGCGGTTTTTTATCTAATAAAAATGATAGATATTTACTTCAACAAAAAGAGTATCAAATTAGAATAAGTAATATAATTGTTAAAGGCATTAAGAATTACTTAAATGATTAAGTTTGTATTGTAAAAAATCAAAAAAAAAGATATAATAAAATAGAATAAAAGAATAGAATAGAGTGAATTTGGGGTGAATTCAATGATTATTAGATTAATTAAAAAAACAAAAATCTATAATTTTTCTTTGCCAACTAAAGTTTCTGGTAATTATTGGATTAAAGATGATGATAGATATGGCAATATAAGAAATTTAATTAACGTAGAATCTGAAAATGGTGTTTGGAAAATAAAGAGCGATTTTGAAACTAAAATAATGTCTGGTAACCAAATTGTTGATTCTGCATATTTAAAAGATTATAGTATGTATTTTTTAAAGGTTAATACAGATGATGAATTTGTAATTTTATATTGTTCTCCTTCTATTGATCCTCAAATTACTAAATTACGTATTAATCGTAAAGGTGATTTAGTAATTGGAAATGATCCTCATGCACATATAAATTATTCATATCCTTTAGTATCAAGACAACAAGCAAAATTAACTTATAATAACGGAAGATGGTCTATTCAAGATTTAAATAGTAAATATGGTACTTATGTTAATAATTATTCTATTACAACAAAAGAATTAGAATATGGAGATATTATTTTTATAATGGGGTTAAAAATAATAGTAATGGGAGAATATATTGTTGTAAATAATATTGGTAATTTAGTGAGTTATGATAGCAACTCTTTTCAATTAATGAATCCAATTGTTCAAGAACAAACTGTATTTGATGATGATAAAGAAGAGAGTGTTGAATTTTATAAGGAAAATGATTATTTTTTTAGATCTCCAAGATTTAAATCTAAAATTGAACCTGTTGATATTACTGTAGAAGATCCTCCAGAAAAAGAAAAACCTAATGAAATGCCTGCGATATATACAATTGGTCCAATGCTTACTATGGCAATGAGTTCTATGACAATGGGATATTCTTCTGTATCAGGTGTCATTAATGGTACAACTAAAATGAGTGATGCTATGCCTACTTTAGTAATGTCTTTTGCCATGGTTATGACAATGTTATTATGGCCTCTTTTATCAAGTCGTTTTCAAAAAAAGCAACAAAAGAAAAGAGAAGCATTAAGACAACAAAAATATACAGAATATGTTCAACAAAAACATCAGGAGATATTATCACAAATGAAAATCCAACGACAAATATTAGTTGATAATTATTTACCATTAAATGTTGTTGAAAATATAATTGAAACTAAAAAAAGAAATTTGTGGGAAAGAGAAATTAAACAAGAAGATTTTCTTGATTTAAGACTAGGTATAGGTTCTACTGGTTTAGAAGGTAATATTGTTTTTCCACAACAAAGATTTATGTTAGATAATGATAACCTTAGGGATTTAGTTTTAAAAGTAGCTAGTGAATCTAGAACTTTAGTAGATGTTCCTATTTCATTATCATTTGTTAAAAATTATATATCGGCTATAATTGGTGAGGGTAAAAATAAGCAAAAATTTATAGAAGGATTAATTCTCCAAATGATTGCTTTTCACAGTTATGAAGATTTAAAAATTGTTGTATTTACAAATGAAAAAAATAGTTCATTATGGAACTATTTAAAAGTATTACCACATTGCTGGAATAATGATAAATCTTTTAGATATTTTGCAACTAATACTGATGAAACAAAGGAATTATCTTTATATTTAGAAAAAGAATTTCAACATCGTAAATTTTCTGATGACAATAATAAAATAAATGAAAGAGATTATACTGAGTATACTCCATATTATTTTGTAATTACTGATGATTATAAATCTGTAAGAGATTTAGATATTATTAAGGATATTGCTGGTCAAGAAATTAATTTAGGCTTTAGTATGACTATAATTAGTCCACGTCTTACAAATCTTCCAAATGAATGTAAAACATTCGTTAGTATTGGTGATCAAAAATCAGGTGTATTTGAAAATGAACTTGTTTCTAATAAGCAAAAAGAATTTGTTGCTGATGTTGATTTAAATTTAAATATGTATAAATATTGTAAATTATTATCTAATATACCAATTGATATCGAAAAAGAAGAAAAAAATATTCCTAATGCTGTTACTTTCTTAGAAATGTATAACGTTGGTATGATTGAACAATTAAATATTTTGAATAGATGGAAAATAAATGATCCTACAAAATCATTACAAGTTCCAATTGGTCTTGATAAAAATGGTGATCAATTTATGCTTGATTTGCATGAAAAATTCTATGGACCACATGGATTAGTAGCAGGAATGACTGGTTCTGGTAAGAGTGAATTGATAATATCATATATTTTATCAATGGCTGTTAATTTTCACCCATATGAAGTATCGTTTGTTTTGATTGATTATAAAGGTGGAGGATTAGCTGGAGTATTTCAAAATAAAGAAACAGGTATGAAATTGCCTCATTTGGCTGGAGCTATTACAAATCTAGATACAATTGAAATGAATCGTGCGCTTGCATCAATACAAAGTGAACTTAGAAGAAGACAAAGGATGTTTAATATTGCAAGAGATAGTTTAAATGAAAGTACAATTGATATATATAAATATCAGAGATTGTTTAGAGAAGGAAAAGTTAATGACCCTATTTCTCATTTGTTTATTATCTCGGATGAGTTTGCAGAATTGAAATCACAACAACCAGATTTTATGGATCAATTAATTTCAACTGCTCGTATTGGACGTAGTTTAGGTGTCCATTTAATACTTGCTACACAAAAACCTGCTGGTGTTGTTGATGATCAAATTTGGAGTAATAGTAAATTTAAAATTTGTTTAAAAGTTCAAGATAAATCTGATAGTATGGATATGATTAAATGTCCAGATGCTGCTGCTTTAAAAAATCCTGGAAGATTTTATTTACAAGTTGGTTATAATGAGTTGTTTGCACTAGGACAATCTGCTTGGACAGGTGCACAATATTATCCTACTGAAAAAAGAAAGAAAAAAATCGATTCTGATGTTGATTTTATCGATAATGTTGGTAATATTATTAAATCACTTGATACAGCAAAAAATATTGTACAAGCTAAATCTGAAGGAGAAGAACTTCCTTCTATTGTAAAATATATTGTAAAAACTGCACATAATGAAAATATCAACATTGCACAATTATGGTTAGATAGAATTCCAGATTTTATTTATATAGAAAATATAAAAAAGAAATATGAATATAAAGTCTTACAAAATAGTATAGAACTTGTTATTGGTGAATATGATGATCCTGATAATCAAAAACAATTTTTACTAAAATTATCACTTTCAAATGATGGTAATACAATAATATTTGGTTCAACTGGTACTGGAAAAGAAATGTTATTATCAAGTTTGATGTATTCTGCTATAACAAATTATAATCCTGATGAAATAAATTTTTATGTTTTAGATTTTGGAGCAGAAACATTAAAAATGTTTGAAAAGGCACCTCAAGTAGGTGGTATATTATCATCAAATGATTCAGAAAAAATAGAAAATTTATTTAAAATGATAGGTCAAATATTAGAAGAAAGAAAAAAATTATTTGCAGATTATAATGGTTCATATAATTTTTATATTGAACATAGTAATAAAAAAATTCCAATGATTACAATTATAATTAACAATTATGAAGCATTTATTGAGACTTATGAAGATTATGAGGATATTATTTTACAACTTACTAGAGAGGGCTCTAAATATGGTATTGTATTTATTCTTTCAACTAGTAGTACTAATGCAATTAGATATCGTTTAAGACAAAACTTTAAACAGAATTTATGTTTACAATTTAATGATCCATCTAATTACAGTGATGTAATTCCTGATGCAGGTAAAAAAACACCTTCAAAGGTATTTGGACGTGGTCTTATTCAAATTGATAATGTTTTTGAATTTCAAACAGCTTATCCATATAAACCTGAGAAAATGTCTGATTACGTAAAAGTTATTTCAATGAGATTAAGAGATATATGTAAGAGTATTGCTTTGAAAATACCAGTTTTACCTGAAGTTGTTTCTATTGACAATGTAGAAGAAAAAATAGGTGATTTAAGTAATGTTCCAATAGGAATTGCTAAAAATGATTTAGATATCGCAACATATGATTTTAAAAATAATCCTGTTTCAATTATCACAGCTTTAGATTACTATGAAGGAAGAGATTTCTTTAAAACATTGATTAAATTAATAAAGAAAGTTCCTTATGAAAAAGTTGTTGTTATTGATGCTGCAAAGATGTTTAATAGTAGTGATATTTCTGAAAACTATGTTAATAATAATTTTGATGCAATTTCTGATATTATTATAAGCAGTTATCAAAAACAAAAAGAAGTATATGAGGCAAGTAACTATGATCAAAATTCATTAAAAGATTTTGATAAGACAACATACTTAATTTTTGGAATTTCAACTTTCTTTTCAAGAGTTTCAGAAGATAAAAAAAGTGATTTACAAAAATCTATATCTTCTAGTAAAGAATATGGTGTTGATAATTTCGTAATTATTGATAGTTCTGATAAATTGAAAGAATTTGCATATGATGATTGGTATAAAGAAGGTGTAGATGATTCTCAAGGAATATGGCTTGGAAATGGAGTATCTGATCAATATACAATCAAATTATTATCAACACCAAGAGAATTACGTGAAGAAATTGAAGAAGGATTTGGTTATGTGATTAAAAATGGTAAGGCAACATTAGTAAAGTTTGTTCAGGAATAGGAGTGATTCATAATGGATAATAATAAAATATTATTGGAAATTTATGTTCCTTTAATTGAAAAAGAATATGATGTTTTTGTTCCTGTTAATAAAACAATTGGAACAATAAAAAAAATAATTGAAAATGGTATTATTGATTTGTCTGATAATGGATATGTAACAAAAAGTGATACTAATCTCTATAGTAAAGAAACAGGGCAAATATATGATATTAATTTAAAATTAATTGATACAGATCTAAAAAATGGATCAAGAATTATTTTGATATAGGAGGTATTTTATGAATGATTATGAAAAGTATGTAACAGCAGTTAATAAAATTTTTTCTATATTGGAAAAAACAAAAAATTCTTGGACAAATAATGATAATTTAAGTTCTATAGAAGAAATAAATGAATATAAAAAGGCTGTTATAAATGGAGCAACGTATATTCAAAAAAATCCTGTAAAGTCTTCTTCTGAGGAGGAAAAATTATGATTGGATCCTTAACTTATGAAGAAATGTTAAAATTATCAGAAGATTTGGCAAAATCATCTGAGTCTATAAGAAGTATTATTAATAAATATGATTCTGATTCGATAAAGAATGTTGTTGGATTTTGTGATTCGATTGATTCATATTCTCGTTTTTTAAATTCATCTGTTGAACTTTTTAAGGATTCTGATGAAGCATTAAAAGTAATGATAGAAAAAAATAAATAACTTTCATTTGAAAGTTATTTTTTTGTATATTTTTGAATTTGTATATTTGGAAAGTAATATTTTAATATATCTACATATGAATAACCAGTTTTTGCTATTTCATTAGCACCAAACTGACTTAATCCAATATTATTTCCCCATCCTTTTGTAATGAATTTTATATTGTCTGGATTAATAATAATTGATATATCAGATGATCTTAAATTTAGTAAATTTTTTAATTCTTTTCCAGATAATATTTTATTTCCTATTTTTATTTTTTCAATGTGATTACTTTTTGTTGTTTTTAAAAGTGTTATATCTTTTAATAAATTAATATTAATATTTAATTTATTAGAAATTTCTCTATAATTAAAAGTTTTTATTTCGATATAATATGGTGACATATAATCCCATAAACTACTCCTTTTTTCTAAATATTCAATATTTTTAAATGTGTCAGTGGAACCATTATTGCATATATGAATGAAAGGTAATATATATTTATTATTGTAAGTTGCAAATTCACCATTTGTCTTATCTATTGCTTCTTCTAATTTTTGGTAATTTTTTTTATAATCTTCAAGCCAGATTAATTTATAAAAGTTTATTGGTTTATAAATTTGAAATGAGTTATTTACATAAATTAAATTGTTTTCTGTCATTTCTTTAAAGGCATATGTTCTATATAAAATACACAATGACTTCAGGGATTCTAATTCTAAATTATTTATACAATTAGTTGATAGAATACCCAATAAATATATTTTTAAACTAATTGTTATGCTTTTATTATTATCAATTAAATTTAACATATAATTATCATCTAAATAGTTAATATTTTTTATTTCTTCTTTTGTTTCATTTGTTTTTAAATCTAATGTTTTTATAATAATGCCATTATTTATTAAATAGATTTTGTTTCCATTAAAATTTATATTGTTATCATTAATATAATTTGTAGCTTTTTCAATTATATTTTTGCTATTATCTTTATTTCCAAATTCTTTTGAAAATTCATTTGTCATTGATATATATAAGTATAGAATATCTTCTTTATTATTATTTACTATTTCATATTTATAAATCATAATTATTCACCATTATTATTATAAATAGTTATAGTCAAATTATACTAAAATTCAAAATATTCTTGTTTTTGTTTATTATTACAATCTACTCCAGTAATATAACTTTTATTTTTAAAAATTTTGTCTATGTCAATAGGTACATCATTTATAAAATATTGATTTATTTGTTTTATAATTGAAAGAGTTTCTTTTAAAGAATTGTTATATAAATCAAAGAATGATTTAGTACCAGTTATATTTTTATCAATAGGATAATTCCATAGTTTATGATCTAAGTTTAAATAATTATTGTTGTCTTCTATTGATTGTTTATATGACAAAGAATCAAATATAAAACTATTACTTGGTGTTACTTTATCTATAAATTTATATCCTAATTTTTTTATTCCATAACTATCTTTTCTAAATAGTTTAAGAAATAAATTCATTTGTTTTAGAGAGGTAAAGTATATTTGACTCATTTTTTTGATTTTAAAAGTTTGATTAAAACTATAATTAATTGTTTCTTTTAATTGCGATGAAAAATCACTTAAATCAAAACAATATTTACAAATATCAAATTTTGCATAATTAATATTTTTTCTTTTACTTATTAGTATATTGTCAAAGAAGGTTTCAATGTAATTATGTAGACAATTATATTTTATTGATGTTTTATCCCTTTTATTAAAATTTCCTGTTTTATAAAAAACATAAGGATGTATGTTACTGTCAAGACTATAATGACAAATAAAACCATATAAAAATACTAATATTTTTGGTTCATTATAATATTCATTTTCTTTTATAAAGGTTATTAGGTTAGTAAAAAATTCATTTGTTTTAGTTGTATGAAAAATATATTGAAATTTCCTTATGTCTTTTCCTTTTTTTAAGTTCATTATATTATAAAACATTAGTGGATCAGTGCTTTGTGCAAACATAAGAAAAGCTTTTTTTTCACAATTTATTTTATTTTTCAAATTATTATCTAATTTATTAAAAATATCTTCAGCAAAAAATGCATGAGTTGCGGTTGCAGGCATAAAAACACTTCCTTTCATTAAATTATATCATGAAAATTCATTAAATTTTCATATTTATTATATTATTTATATGGTATAATTTATAATAGGTGAGAATTATGATAGAAAAACAATTTAAGACCTTAGATCAACAAGTTGAAATATTAAAATCTAAGCATATGATTATTAATAATATTGATTATGCTAAAGAAGTTTTATTAAGAGAAAATTATTTTTTTCTTAATGGTTATAGACATTTATTTGTTATATCAAATAGTGATAAAGTTTTTAAGAGGGGTACTACTTTTGAAGAATTATATAGTTTGTTTTTATTTGATCGTACTTTTAGAAATATTTGTTTTAAAAACTTATTAATTATTGAAAATAACTTTAAATCAATTACTTCTTATCAACTGTCTAAAAAATATGGTTATAAGGAAAAAGAATATTTAAAGGCCAGGAATTTTACTAATCAACCAGAAAGAAAAAGACAAGTAAATGATTTGTTAAAAAAGATGCAGAGACAAATTAGGGTTAATGGAAGACAACATTCTGCTACTCAACATTATGCTTGTAATTATGGGTATATTCCTCTTTGGATCTTGGTAAAAGTATTATCATTTGGTTTAGTAAGTGAGATGTATTCAATTTTAAAAGATGATGATCAAAAAGCAATAAGTTCTGTTTATAATTTGGATAATGATATTTTCTCTGAATATTTACCTATTCTTGCTAATTATAGAAATTTATGTGCACATGAAGATATATTATATGAAAATAGGACTCAGAAAGTTGTAAATGATGCTGTATATCATCAATTATTAAATATCCCTAAACAAGATGGAGAATATATATATGGTAAATGTGATTTGTTTGCTTTATTAATTATTATGAAGCAATTATTATCTAAGGAAAAATTTAATAGTATGATAATTGAAATGGATAACGCTATACAAACATTAAATTATAATTTAAAAACCATTACAATAGATGATGTACTTCATCGAATGGGCTTTCCTAAGAATTGGAAAGATTTAAAGAATATTGAAAGGAGTGTCGATGATGACAGATAAAGAATCAAAAGAAATTGATATTAGTGATAAAAATAATGGTATGAAATTAGAAAGTGATAACAAGAAAAAAAATGATTATAAACTTATATTTATTATAGTTTTTTCTTTTGTAATTGGTGGATTAATAACATTATCTATTTTAAAATGGACACCGTTATTATCAAATATTAATACAACTGGTGTTAATCAAAAAAATAAAACAACGGTTTATGAAAAAAGTAGTTTAGGAGCAGCTATCGATAAAATTTATGATGCTGTTGTAATGGTTGATTCATATAAGGGAGAAGAAGAGTATTCTACCGGTACAGGATTTATTTATAAGACTGATGATAAATATGGTTATATAATGACAAATCAACATGTTATTGCTTCTTGTGATAAAATTGTTCTTGTACTTTCAAATGATGAGAAAGTTGAGGCAACTGTTCTTGGTGGAGATGAATATCTTGATGTTGCTATTATGACAATCCCAAAAGAAAAAGTATTACAAACTGCTACTATTGGTTCATCTGATAAAGTTAATGTTGGAGATACAATATTTACAGTTGGTTCTCCAATGGGATATGAGTATAGAGGTACAGTTACATCAGGAATTTTGTCAGGCAAGGATAGAATGGTATCTGTAAATGTTTCTAACTCAACTAGTAGTGATTGGGTTATGAAAGTCTTACAAATTGATGCTGCAATTAATCCTGGTAATAGTGGTGGTCCATTATTAAATGTAAATGGAGAAGTAATAGGTATTAATTCAATGAAATTGGTAAGGGATGAAATAGAAGGAATGGGATTTGCTATACCAATTGAAATTGCAATGGCTCATACTGATGAATTAGAAAACAAAAAAGATATTGAATGGCCAATTTTTGGTATAAGTATGGCAAATGTTACTGATACTAATGCTTTAGCTAGAAATGATTTAAATGTTGATAGTAATATTACTGAAGGTGTTGTTGTTGCTAAAATTACTGATGGATCAGGAGCAAGTAAATCTGATTTAAAAGTTGGAGATGTTATAACTAAAATTAATAATGAGGTAGTTAAAAATTCTGCATATTTAAGATATGAATTATATAAGAATAATCCTGGTAATACTATTGTTATAACTTATATTAGAGATGGTAAGGTAAAGACAACAAAAGTTACTTTAACTAAATAGTTTAATAAAAAAACATTCAATTTGAACTAGTCAAGTAAAAGTAGACAATAAAAAACAATTCATTAAAACCCTGA
>CAZYZU010000013.1:9904-18792 GCA_964652065.1 uncultured Muribaculaceae bacterium | reverse complement strand
ACGTGTTGAACGTGGACAATTAAAATTAAATGACGAAGTTGAAATCGTTGGTATTAAAGATACTCAAAAAACTGTTGTTACTGGAATTGAAATGTTCCGTAAACAATTAGACTATGCTGAAGCAGGAGATAATGCTGGTGTATTATTACGTGGTATTTCTCGTGAAGATGTTGAACGTGGTCAAGTTCTTGCTAAACCAGGATCTGTTACACCTCATCATAAATTCAAAGCTGCAGTATACGTACTAAGCAAAGAAGAAGGTGGACGTCATACTCCATTCTTCAACAACTATCGTCCTCAATTCTATTTTAGAACTACAGACGTTACAGGTGTTATTACATTACCTGAAGGTGTTGAAATGGTTATGCCAGGAGATAACGTTGACATGGAAGTTGAATTAATTCATTCAATCGCTCTTGAACAAGGTACTAAGTTCTCTATCCGTGAGGGTGGACGTACTGTTGGTGCTGGATCAGTTGCTGAAATCTTTGAATAATTATTTTAAAATAAAAAACCGAGTAATCGGTTTTTTTGTTTATAAGAAAAGGATAAGTTATTACTTATCCTTTGTTAAATTTTTATAGACATTATATTTAAAATTATTTAAAATTATATCATATTCACCAATATATTCTGTAATTACACTATTAAATCCTTTTTTTGTATTATTTAATCCTGCATATTTTCCTTTTTCATCAAAATCTCCTGTAACAGCATTAAAGTTAATATATTTTAATTTTTCATTATTATAATCATTAATCATTCTCCACTTTAATAAATAGTTTGCATTTAAATTTTTAAATTTTTGATTATATCCTTCAATGATTAAATATGCTGCATTATCATAAATAATACTTAAACATCCACCAATTACTAATCCTTGAGGGTATTCTTTTAACATGTTTGTTGCAAAAATAAGATTGCTTTTATATATATTAAGTAATTTATCTGATAATACTTTTTTGTTAAAAATATCTCTTCTATCACCATTTTGTTGAGCAAGATTTTGAAATTGAGATGCTAATTCTTCGTTTTTAGCAAGTTCTTCTTCATAATTTTTTTTGCTATTTAATACAAAACTTTCTGTATTTAATTTTGCATAGAAAACATCAGCTTTATCTTTAAAATTTTTAATTATACCATCATAATATTTAAAGGGGTTACCATTTTTTTTGATAAATTCATAAAGTGTTGAAATGTCTTTTTTATCATCTCTATATACTTCTATGCCACCTTTTATGGCTTTGTTTATTTTATTTCTTGTTCTTTTTTCAAAACTTTGGTAAATGTCTCTTATGTCTTTTTCTAAAATAGTTAATGCTTCCCATCTTGGTTTTTCTGTTTCAAAATATAGGGTTTGTCCTTTATAAGTAAAACCATTTTTTTCGAGGTTTTCCATTACAATATTTGCTTCATTATTTAAATTAACAATATTACCTTTACCATCTCTAATACTTAATGGAATAGAAGGATCTATTCTTAGAGTAATAATTCCTTCTTTACCAAGGGTGTTTTTCATTGTTTCAACTAATTCTTTAACTTTTTCTGAATCAGAGAAATCAAACAAAATTCCACGGGGGGCATAGGCTAATTTTGTTTTCATTACAGCATCTTGAAGTAATAATAATGATGCGCCTATCAATTCATCATTATCATCTCTAATACCAATGTATCTTACTTCATAATTGAATTTTGACATAACATTACCATATTGTGATGTTTGATAATAATTTCTATATTTATGTTTTCTAGCAAAGCTATCAAACTGACTAGAATCAATTGTTACAATTTTCATTATGAAGCCTCCTTATAAACTGTTTTTATTATATCATACCTAAATTTTTGTTTCAATAAAATATTAATGCTAAAAAACTATATTTATAGTATAATATTATTAGGTGATAATATGTTTGAAAATAAAAAAATATTAATTTTGGGAATGGCTAGAAGTGGATATGAGGCCGCTAAAGTTTTAATTAAAAAAAATAATGAAGTTATTCTTAATGATAATAAGGATGAATCTCTACAAAACAAAGAGCAAGTTGATGAATTAAAGAGTATTGGAGTTGATCTAGTATTTGGTTCTCATCCTGATGATTTGTTAGATGATACTTTTGACTATTTAATAAAAAATCCTGGAGTTCCTATTGATCATAAATATGTATTAAAAGCAAAAGAATTAGGAGTGGAAGTTATTAATGAAGTTGAGATGGCATATAGATTACTTCCTAATGATGTTACATTAATTGGAATAACTGGTACTAATGGAAAGACAACGACAACTACACTTACTTATAATATTTTACATAATGAATTTGGAGAAAGAGTTCATTTGGCTGGTAACATTGGGTATCCACTTTGTAGTTTTCTTGATAAATTAAAAGAAAATGATATTATTGTTATGGAAGTTTCTTGCCAACAGGGAGAAAACTTAAAAGAGTTTAAACCTCACATTGGATTGTTTACTAATATTAGTGTTGCTCATGTTGATTTTTTAAAGACTTTTGAACATTATAAAGAAGTAAAAGCAAAAATGTTTTATAAGCAAGACAGTAATGATATTGCGATATTAAATATTGAAAATGATGAAGTAATGGAAGAGTTAAAAAATATTAAATCAATTACAAAATATTTTTCAAGTAAAAACGAGATAAATGGTTGTTATCTAAAAAAAGGAAAAATATATTATTATGATGAAGAAATAATGGCACAAAATCATATTAAAATACCTGGAATTCATAATTTAGAAAATTGTTTGGGAGCAATTATGATTGCTAAAGAAATGAATGTTTCTAATGAAACAATTGATAAGACTCTTAGTGAATTTAGTGGTGTTGAACATAGGCTTGAATACGTTGATACAGTAAATGATATTAGATTTTATAATGATACTGAAGCAACTAATATAAAATGTACACAAATCGCTTTATCATCGTTTGATCAAGATACGACAATAATATTAGGTGGTTTAGAAAGAGGACAAAAATTTGAAGAATTAACTCCTTTTATGAAAAATGTAAAATGTATAATAGGAATTGGTCAATGTCGTGATAGAGTTTTAACTTTTGGAGAAAAACTAAATATTCCAACTTATATTTATGAAAAACTAGAAGATGGTTTCAAAAAATGTGTTCTCGAAACTAAAAAAGGTGGTATAGTATTATTGAGTCCTGCTTCGGCATCATGGGATCAATATAAAGAATGTGAGATAAGAGGGGCAGAATTTAAACAATATGTAAAGGAGCTTAAAAATGAAAATTAGAAATGTAATAGGTAGAGAAATTTTAGATTCAAGAGGGAATCCTACTGTAGAAGTAGATGTTGAGCTTGAAAATGGTATAGTAGGACGTGCAGCTGTACCAAGCGGAGCATCAACTGGAGAAAGAGAAGCACTTGAAATGAGAGATGGTGGTTCTAGATTCAACGGTAAGGGTGTCTTAAATGCTGTTAAAAATGTTAATACTGTATTAAGAGATGCAGTTATTGGAATGGATGCAAGTAATCAAAAAGAACTTGATTATAAAATGATTGAATTAGATGGAACTAAAACAAAATCTAAATTAGGTGCTAATGCAATTTTAGGAATTAGTATGGCTGCTATGAAAGCAAGTGCAATTAATGAAGATAAAAAATTGTATGAATATGTTGGAAATGGAAAGAATTTACCAGTACCAATGATGAATATTTTAAATGGTGGCGCTCATGCAGATAATAATTTAGATTTTCAAGAATTTATGATTATTCCACAAAGAGATACACTTCATGAAAGAGTAAGAGTCGGAGCTGAAGTATTTCATAGTTTGAAAAAAGTTTTAAATGATAAGGGTTATTTTACAGCTGTTGGAGATGAAGGGGGATTTGCTCCTAATTTATCATCTAATAAAGAAGGTTTTGATTTAATAATTGAAGCTATTAATAATGCAGGATATGTTCCTGGAAAAGATGTTAATATAGCAATTGATGTTGCTGCAAGTGAATTTTATGAAAATGGTGTTTATCATGTCGATGGAAAAGAAATGTCTACTGATGAATTAATTAAATTTTATGAAGACTTAGTTTCGACATATCCAATAATTTCTATTG
The DNA here is from genome assembly GCA_964652065.1 of uncultured Muribaculaceae bacterium. Taxonomy (GTDB): domain Bacteria; phylum Bacillota_I; class Bacilli_A; order RF39; family UBA660; genus UMGS995. The sequence goes on along the minus strand of CAZYZU010000013.1, from coordinate 14,709 downwards.
AAGATCCAGTTGATGAAAATGATTGGGATGGATTTAGAAAAGTTACTGAGATATTAGGTGATAAAATACAACTTGTTGGAGATGATTTATTTGTTACTAATAAAGAATGTCTTCAAATGGGAATTGATAATCATGCTGGTAATGCAATTTTATTAAAAGTTAATCAAATTGGTACAATTACTGAAACATTAGAAACAATAGAACTTGCTAGAAGTCATGGATATAAAACTGTTATTTCACACAGAAGTGGTGAAACAGAGGATACAACAATTGCCGATCTTGCTGTAGGTTTAAATTTAGGTCAAATAAAAACAGGATCTATGTCAAGAACAGATAGAATTTGTAAATATAATCAATTAATGAGAATTGAAGAAGAATTATCAAAATAATATTTATATTTAAAACCTAATAAATCCTATGGTTAATTATTGCAAATATCTAAATATTATGTTAGTATAATGGTATTGTGAAAAGCGGAGGTGTTTTATGGAAACAGCTTTATTAGTAATATCAATTTTATTAATTATAATAGTACTTTTACAAAGTGCAAAGGCAGAAAGTGCTGCTCAAATAATAACAGGTGGTAATTCTGAATTATTTACTAATAGAAAAGAAAGAGGATCTGAACTTGTAATAAGTAGAATTACTTTATTATTAGGATTATCATTTTTCTTAATTTCTTTAATATCAGCATTTATTTAATAGTAGAAAAGACTATCAATTTAGTCTTTTTTATTTTATAATATACTTATAAGGATAGGCGAAGGTGAAAATATGAAAGAAAAAATAATAGATATTTTAAAAGACTCTGATAGAGCATTAACAATTTATGAAATAAAGGATCAACTTGAAATTGATGATGTTTCTGAATTAAGTAAACTAGGGGATGTACTTAGACAATTAGAAGAAGATATAGTTATTTATCATTCTAATAAAGATAAATATATGCTTTTAGAAAATAGTCACTTAAGAAAAGGTGTTATGAGAGCTAACAAAAAAGGTTTTGGTTTTGTAGAAATAGAAAACATGGAAGATGATGTTTATGTTAGTGCTGATAATATGAATGGTGCGATTCATGGTGATATTGTATTAGTTGAAATAACTAGTAAGATGAATATTGATAGATTAGAAGGAAGAATTCTAAAAATTGTAAAACGTGAAGTAAATAGATATGTTGGTGAAATTAATTTTGAAAAGGGAATTGGCCATGTAAAGCTTGATGATAAAAAAGTAAAACTTGATATTAAAATAAAACCAGAGGATTCTATGAATGCTGTTGATGGACATAAAGTTGTTGTTGAACTTGGTAATAGGATTAATAATTTTAAATATCATGGCAAAGTAATTGATGTAATTGGACATAAGAATGATCCTGGAGTTGATATTTTATCTGTTGTATATAAATATAATATAAATACAGAATTTACTGATGAAGTAAAAGAACAAGTTGCAAGTATGCCAATGGAAGTAACTCCTGATGAATATCAAAATAGAAAAGATTTAAGAGATGTAGAAATATTTACTATAGATGGTGATGATACCAAAGATATAGATGATGCTATTTCAATAAAAAAACTTGATAATGGTCACTATGAATTAGGTGTTCATATTGCAGATGTATCTCATTATGTTACGGAAGGTTCTCCACTTGATGATGAAGCTATGGAAAGAGGAACAAGTGTTTATTTAGTTGACAGAGTTATTCCGATGTTACCACACGAATTATCAAATGGAATTTGTTCTCTTAATCCAGGAGTAGATAGATTAGCAATATCTTGTGTAATGGAATTTGATGGGGAAGGAAAACAAATTGATTATTCTATTTTTCCAAGTGTTATAAAATCACGTATTCAAATGACTTATAAAAAAGTTAATAGTATTTTAGAAGAGAATGAAATTCCTGAAGGTTATGAACCATATGAAGCAAGTCTTAGAATGATGGGTGAACTTGCTAAAATACTTAGAAAAATGAAAGAAAATCGTGGTTATATTGATTTTGAAGTAGATGAAGCTAAGATTTTAGTTGATGAAAATTGTGTTCCTACTGAAATAGTACTTAGAGATAGAGGTACTGGTGAAAAAATGATAGAAGATTTTATGATTGCTGCAAATGAGTGTGTAGCTACTCATATTTATTTTATGAATTTACCATTTGTATATCGTGTACATGAAATACCTAAAGAAGAGAAAATAAGAAGTTATTTATCATTCATTGGTAATTTAGGTTATCAAATACCCGGAGATGTAAAGGATTTTAAACCTAAAACAATGCAAAGACTTATTAGATTTTTATCTGATAAACCTGAGTTTAAAATATTATCTAGTCTTCTTCTTAGAAGTATGCAAAAGGCTGTTTATAAACCTGAAAATTTAGGACATTATGGACTTGCTAGTAAATGTTATACGCATTTTACTTCTCCTATTAGAAGATATCCAGATACAACTGTCCATAGACTTTTAAGAACATATTTATTTAATAATGATTTAAAGCAATCTACTATTAGCCATTGGGAAGAAAAACTTGTATATGTTACTGAACATTCTTCTGCTAGAGAAAGGGCTTCAGTAAATTGTGAACGAGAAGTAGAAGATATGAAAATGGCTGAATATATGGAAGGTCATATTGGTGAAGAATTCGAGGGGATGATATCATCAGTTACAAGTTTTGGTATGTTTATTGAACTAGATAATTTAATTGAAGGATTAGTTCCTATAAAAGATATGAAGGATTTCTTTCATTATGATGAAGAAAGAATGAGCTTAACTGGAGAAAGAACTCATGTTGTTTATAGTATTGGAGAAAGAGTAAGAATAAAGGTTGTAAGAGCATCTAAAGAAGATAAAACAATTGATTTTGAAATTTTAAGTAAAGTATAGTATTATATTTCAAAATAGAAAATTGAAAGTTGATGGTGAAATATAATGGAAATATTAAATAGAAAAGCAAGATATGAATATTTTATTGAACAAGCATATGAAGCAGGTATTGAGTTAACTGGTACTGAAATCAAATCAATAAGAAATGGAAATTGTAATATAAAAGATAGTTATGGAATAGTTAAAAATCATGAAATATATTTACTTAATATGTTTGTTTCTACTTATAAAGAAGGGAATATATTTAATCATGAGGAATCTAGAACAAGAAAATTATTACTTCATAAAAAAGAAATAAAAAAAATAGAAGAATGTTTAGAGCAACAGGGATTAACTTTGATTCCAATCAAACTTTATTTTAAAAATAATAAATTAAAGGTTGAAATTGCAGTATGTCGTGGTAAAAAGAATTATGATAAAAGAGAATCATTGAAAGAAAAAGATATCAAAAGATCTATTGCTAAAGACTTAAAAAATAGGTATTAAGTTAAATAAAGTGTATTATATATACACTTTTTTATATTAAAGGTATATTTTGTAGAAATTTACATAAAATTATGGTATAATCTGTTTATGGGGCTGACTTGGTTTCGACGGGAATATTAGAGCATAGATGGCAAGTCGAACGTCTACGTCACAGACACAAAGCAATAAATGCAAATAAAATTAAAAATGTATTAGCTAATCTTGGAGGTAATTCAACTTTAGCTTTTGCTTAATATAGGCAATACAGCTTTCTTTAATTCTTACTTACGTGAATTTAAGAAGGTTCAATTTTAGTAAGTTATATTTTAATATTGTCTAGTATTAAAATGAAATTTTAGACTCGCTTACTATCTTGGTCGTTAATTACTTGGATAGTATGTTAAAATAATTAGTTAACTAAACTTGTAGAGGTTTATGTAGCTATATTTTCGGACAGGAGTTCGATTCTCCTCAGCTCCACCATTGGGAATTCTGTTCGAACTATTCGAACTTTTGATAGAAAATCAATCAGAAATGATTGGTTTTTTCTTTTTTAGAAAAAATCAACCTATGAAGAAAGGTTGGTGTTTATGATTAAAGTAGTCAAAAAAGAAATTGATATGGAAGAATCATTAAGGAAGAGATTAAAAATAGTATGTGATTTTTGTAATACTACTCCAACGATTATCAATGGTAGTATTAGAAATATTGAAAAAACAAATATCTCATATATTGAACCTCATAGAGTAATTATTAAAAATATATTATTTCTTGTTTTTAATTATTCAAGTGAAATCTATATAAATAATTTAAGTAAGAAGATAAAAATATCGGAATTAGAAAACTATATAAAAAGCATGAACTAATAACTTACCCTATATAGGGTATTGACTTTTATGAATTATAAGTTTAAGATATATAACCAATAAGAGACATGCAGTATCGTCTAATATTAATTGGAGGGATACTATGCGAAAAAGTTGGAATTTATCTAAACAATTAAATAATGATTATATAAGAGGAATCAAAGGTATTAGTTTGTACTAGTGCTTTTGACTCCTCTTTTTTGTAGAAAGAGGGAATTAAAAATGAATGAAGAAAAGAAAATAGCAGGTCTATATATTAGAGTTTCAACTGAAGATCAGGCTAGAGAGGGATTTAGTTTACCAGAGCAAGAAAAGCGATTAAGGGCTATGTGTGAGTTCAAAGGATATGAAGTGTATAAAGTATATGAAGATGCTGGAATAAGTGCTAAAACGGGTAATAAAAGACCTTCATTTGATGAATTATTACAAGATATTAAAGATAAGAAGTGTAATACCATAGTCGTATTAAAATTAGATAGATTAACTAGGTCAGTTTCTGATTGGGAAAAGATATTAACTTTCCTAGAAGAAAACAATGCTTTTTTGGATTGTGCTAATGATGATATAAATACAACTAATGCTAATGGTAAAATGATT
>CAZYZU010000013.1:0-9894 GCA_964652065.1 uncultured Muribaculaceae bacterium | reverse complement strand
CTTACTTCAGTTAGTCAACAAGAAATAGAAAGAACGAGTGAAAGAACTAAAATAGGATTATCAGGAGCAATTAAGGCTGGTCATATCCCACATAAAAATCCATTAGGTTATGTAAGAAAGAATAAAACTTTAGTACCTGATTTAACTACTAAAGATGTTGTTATAAGAATATTTGAAATGTACCATAATGGATTATCTTATAAAAAAATCAGTAATATTTTAAATAATGAAAAAGTATTAGATAAAACAAATTGGTATGATACGACAATTCTAAAAATATTACAAAATGAAGTATATAAAGGTGATTTTGTACATGGAAAAAGAACGAAGAAACCAACGTATTATACAGATGTAATAGAACCACTTGTTTCAAAAGAATTATGGGAGGAATGCCAAGTACAAAAGAAAAAAAATTCTAGAAGTTATCAAAGAACTTTGACTTACTTATTTTTACAAAAATTAAGATGTCCAAAGTGCTCTAGAATACTAGGTGGTAAAGCAACTACCAAAAAGAATGGTAATTCATATTTCTATTACTATTGTAATGATTGTAAATTAACAATTAAAGAAAATGTAATTGAAGAATATATCAGTGAGTTTATAGATGATATTGTAGAATATGATAGTGTTGTTAATCAATTTTTCTTGCCAATGATGAAACAAAAAATAGAAAATCCCAAAGAAGATATTGAAAGTGAAATAAAAAAACAAAAAGATAAATTTAAAAGAATAAGAGAAGCATATGTTAATGAAGTTTTTACTCTTGATGAATATGATTTAGAAAGAAAAAAAGTAGAAAATACTATTGAAGAATTAGAAGCTAAATTAAACGAAACAGAATTATGTGATGAATTAAAATTTACTCCAGAAGATATTTTAATTAAAAGAGATATTGATTTTATTAATTCTTGTAAGTATCCAGAGAAATATAAACAATATAATAAATCTTGGAAAGATTTTACAAGAGAAGAACAATCTAATTTAATTATGAATTATGTTGAAGATATAACACTAAAAGAAACTTACAATAATAAATGTGAAGTTGAATTTGTTAAGTTTAGAGAAAGTATTGCTAATCCTTGTAATGAACTATATTATAACGGTTATATTGAAAGAAAAGATTATGCAATATTTGGGAATTTTATTGGAACTTTAAGATTTAGCGAATATAGACCAGATGATGAAGTATGGCAACATTTATTAAGATTAAGAGAATTTTATGATGTGAAGTTTTATCAAGCAGCTTATAATACCGAAACCTCAATATTTTATTTTAATATTGATAAAGATAGTCAAGCAATCGTTAGAGTATTTCCTATGGAAGATTATCGTAAAATTGATCCTGATATGAAGATGAAAGAATATGATTTAGGTGTTTTATATATTAATAAAGATGATGGAACGATATTAGAAGATGAGGAGGCAGTATTTAAATATATACCTGATAAAACAGATGGAGTTTTAACTCGTGAGGTAAAACCCACTACCGTTAAACCTGCTAATCAACTTGGATTAGAAGAATGTACGATAGATGAATAAATTACAAGTGAGTAATTTATTCTATGGCAATTAACGTGGCACGTTTTGTTTTTACGAATGTAAAAATGAAAGTGGCGATAGTTAATTAGGGTTCTAGGGAATCCCTAGCCCACAAGGTAATTTTGATGCGAAGTGTCAAAATACCTAGGGGGTTAAACATTTTGTCAGTCCAAAATGACCACTAAAAGAAGCGTAACAAAGGAGGAGAAAAAGATATGAAAAATAAATATATAAAAGAATTTAATAATTTAAAATATGGTAAATGCTATTTACTTGCTGAAAGAAAAAATTGGTATTTAGTGTCTGCTACTAATTGTCCTAACAATAATTATATAGTATGTACTTACATTGATAATATGGGTACTATGATGGGACAACATTTTTTTGGAACAGTAGAAAAAGCACAAGAGTATTTTAATAAAAAGGAAATTTGATATTATGGAAGAACTTGCTTACTCACTACATCTTGGTAGTGATAAAAATAAGAAAAATGTATCAAGAAGTAAAGCAAAAAACAATACAAGTGGAACAACTTCTTTATCTAATAATGCTATTCAAAATGCAAGGACATTATCAAAAGTTGATAATCATAATTATAGAAAATATGATAATGAGCAAGATAATATTCAAATAATTAAAGGTACTAGTTCTTTATATAATGACGTTAAAGATTTATATAAAAATGAATTTGAAGAATCAAGAATAGAATATAATTCTAAACAAGTAAGAAAAGCAAGAATGATTGATGATTATTTTACTAATGTATCCAATAATGAAAAAAATGATTTAGCTTGTGAAATAATTATTGAACTTGGTAGTAAGAAATATTGGGATAAAAAAGATATAGAATTCAAAAAAAGAATGACTAGTGTATATAAAAATCAAATTGAAGATTTAGAAACAATGCTACCTAATTTTAAAATAGTAAGTGCTATTATTCATTATGATGAAACAAGTCCACATCTTCACATAGTAGGAGTACCAATTAAATATAAAAATAAAAATGGAATGTCTAAACAAGTTGGAAAGTCTGATGTATTTACAAAAGATTCTTTAAGGATATTACAAGATAAAATGAGAATCTTATGTATTGAATCATTTAATAACGAGTATGGTTTAGATAATTCTTTAAAGAAAAAACAAAAAGGCAGAAATAAAGATTTTCATATTTCAGAAATGACTGATTATCAGGAAATTAAAGATGAAATTGAAAAAAATAAATCTAATTTAGATAAAGCAAATAAACAATCTTTGGAACTAGATAATTCTTCAAAAGATGTTAAAGTTAAATTGAATAATTTAAAGCCAACTAGATTAAATAAAGATAATTATATTTTATCAAGTGATGATAAAAACAAAATAATTTCTTACATAGATAAAGTAGATAATACCAATAATGAGTATAAAAATATTCAAAAATTATCTATTACTTTAACTAATGTAAATGAAAAACTAGAATCTAATAAAGAAAAAATTAAAACATTAACTGAAAATAACAGTGCATTATCATTAAGAGTAGATACACTAACTAAAAGTAATAAAAAGAAAGATAATCAGATTGATGACTTAAAAGATGAAAATAAGATATTAAAAGGGCAGTTAGAATTTTGGAAGAATAAGTTTAATAAAGTAATTAATTTTATCAAAGATAGATTATTTCATAAAAAAGATAGAGATAAATATTATGATGTAAGCGTTAATTTATATGAACATGGCATAATTGATAGTGACACTATTTATGATTTAAAAGATACTTATGATTGGAACAAAGAACAAGATGAAAGAAAATTAAAAAATAAAGATGATTTTGAATTATAAGATGATTAAATTAATAGTTTATATGTTAAAATGATATTAAGAAGAAATAATTAGTAGAAAGGATTTGAAAAGATGAATAATAATTTAATACAAACTGAAGTTGATGTTAAAGGAAATACAATTAAAGTATTAAGAATTGATGGTTATGAATACATCTCATTAACTGATTTAGCAAAAACACAAAATGATGAAAGCCCTGCAGATGTAGTGAAAAATTGGATGCGTAATAAAGAAACACTTTCATTTTTAGGGGTTTGGGAAGAATTAAATAATGAAAATTTTAAACTAGTCGAATTCGACCAGTTTAAAAATGAAGCTGGAAGACATGCTTTTACAATGTCACCACAGAAATGGATTAGAGAAACAAACGCTATTGGAGTAATTTCTAAGTCAGGAAAATATGGTGGTGGAACATATGCTAGAAGTGATATTGCTTTTGAATTTGCAAGTTGGATTAGCCCTGAATTTAAATTGTATTTAATTAAAGAATTTGAAAGATTAAAAAGAAATGAAAACTATCAATACAAAATAGAATGGAATGCCAACAGAATATTATCAAAAGTAAATTATGTAGTTCATACAGATGCTATTAAAAATTTTATAGTTCCAACACTTACGGAAGAACAAAAGAAATTTGTTTATTCAGAGGAGGCAGATGTATTAAATGTAGCATTATTTGGAATGACTGCTAAAGAATGGAGAAATGATAATCCCAAACTTGCTAAAAATGGAAATATTAGGGATTATACTGATTTATTACATTTAGTTATATTAAGCAATTTAGAAACTATTAATGCTAGTTTAATATCGGATAATGTATCTCAAAAAGAAAGATTAATTAAACTTAACAATAATGCTAGAATGCAGATGCAATCATTAAAAAATAATAAAAATATAAAAGAATTAGAGCTACTACAAAATAAAATAAATGATAAAGCATTAATTGAATCAAAATAAAAATGATAGAGTTATAAAATTAGAAGAAATATTCTAATTTTTTTTCATCATTTTATTGTTATGAAATATATATTATTTCTTTTTTAAATCGGTGATTGCCTGAATGTAACTATCTATTTTAATTTTATCTTCTTTATCCAAATTTCTATAATTAGTAATTATATTATTTTCTTCTTCACTTAAAATGAAATCATATGGATTTGGATTATCTGTTATATCTAATAAATAATCAGTTGATGTATTTAAAATTTTAGCCATCTTTATTATTGTAGCAGTTTTAGGTTTAATTTTACCACTAATATATTGACTAATTGCTTCTTGTGAAACTTCTAATTCCACAGCAAGAGAAGTAAGCGATTTATTCTTTGCCTTTACAATTTTTTTAAAATTGTTCATGGTAGTTTTTTCTTTCATTATTCTATATTCACCTCCATGATTTTTTTATAATCAAATTATATAATTATTACTTCAAATTGGTTTGAAGTGTGGTATAATTATAATAGTAGGTGCTTTATGGAATGTAGAAAATGTGGATGTGAAATTGAATCGGATGATAATTTTTGCCCAGAATGTGGATTATGGACTACAAGGGGCTATATGTTTTTTAAAGATGAAAAAAATATAGATATAATAAATGGTAATGTTGTAAAACAAAATGAGCGAATGGGAACATTATTTGTTTTAATGGCTTTTGGATTACTTTTATTTGCTGGAATGAGTTATATTAGAGGCCAAGATATGTTGAAACCTTTTGCTTATATAAAAAAACAATTATTTAGTTATACTTATGGATATGAAACATCATTAATTAAAACAGATAATCAATATTTTAACGAAAATATAAATTCACTTGAATCGGCAAAATCATTTATTTATAAGGACATTCAAAATCAAAATTGGCAATGTGATAATAATCTTGATATATATTTTATAGAAACATCTTTGCAAGAAAAATATGACATTGCAAGTGTTAAATTCTGTGATATTTCATTAGATGAAGTTAAAAAAATAGAAAACTCCATAGATAAGATATATTCACTTTTTCCAAATATAAAAGGATATTTAACTAATATAACAATTACAAATGCAAATGTTAAAAATAATTATATTGCTTATTTTCAACCAATTTATCAATTTGTAAATAGTACTAATGATATTACAAAATACAATAGAATAAATAAAACCCAAATATTATTAAATAGTTATTATTTTGCTAATGATGATAAATTAAATACAAATATTCAAGATGTTGTAGGTGAAGGATTTTATCCAAGTGATGCAACATGGGAATCTGCTATTGCTCATGAAATAGGACATTATATTTCATTTGTTACATTATTAAAACAAAATAATATAGATAATGTTACACTTGTTAATAAAGATAATTTAGATATAGTTAATAATATTTTATCAATTGTAAATTCTGGAAGTTATTCAAGTGAATTACTTGCATTAGCAGTTGATAATTATAATAGCAAATATAATACAAACTTAGATAATGAAAAATTTGCTCAAAATATTTCTAAATATGCAGTTTCTAAAAATAAAAAAGGAATTTTAATTCCAGAAGAAACAATTGCCGAAGCTGTACATGACTATTATTTACATGGCAATTTGGCAAAGAAAGAGAGTCTTGAAATAATTAATATATTAAATTCAAGATTATATGAGTGAGTTGGTATGAAAAAATGTTTAAATTGTAAAAGTGATACTAGAGATTCAGATAAATATTGTAGAAATTGTGGTGTTAAAGTTTCAGGAAATGCAGTCTATATTGTTTGCAGTATTATGAACTTTATTATCATAGTTGCAATAATATTTTTAATTATGTTATTTGTAGCATCATATTTTGTTTAAAAAGGAGTAAAAAGAATGAGAGAAGAAAAAAAGAAAAATGTTTATAATGAAAAAGTAGACGATTTATATAATAAATTTGAAACAAGTATTACTGGATTATCAGAAGAAGAAGCAAAGAAAAGATTAGATAGAGATGGAGAAAATAAATTAACTGAAAAGAAGAAAACATCTAGTTTAGTTTTATTCATAAATCAGTTTAATGATTTTATGATTATATTACTAATATTTGCATCAATATTTTCTGCAGTAATATCCTATATTAGGCACGAATCATATGTGGATTCTATAATTATAATTGTTATTGTTGTAATTAATGCAATACTTAGTTTTATTCAGGAAAAGAAAGCTGATGTTGCTATTGACGAATTAAATAAAATGTTTGTAACAAATAATTATGTTATTAGAAATGGAAAAAAAGAGCTAATTGATGTTAGAAATATTGTTGTTGGAGATATTATAGAGCTAGAAGCAGGAGATTATGTATCTGCCGATGCAAGGATTATTTCAAGTGAATCATTAGAAGTAAATGAATCAACATTAACTGGTGAATCTAAATCAATAAAAAAAGATAACCTTGATATAGATGTTGAAAAAGAGTTATATGAGAGAAAAAATATGATTTTTGCTGGATGTAATGTAACTAATGGACATGCATTTGTAATTGTATGCTCTACTGGTATGAATACAGAATTAGGTAAAATTGCTAATAGTTTAATGAATAAAAAAAGTGATTTAACACCATTACAAAAGAAAATAAATCAAATTAGTAAAATATTAACTTATCTTATATTTGCAATTATTATCGTAATGATGGGTGTTGGAATAGCAATGAAAAATGATTTCTTTGATGTACTTATGTTGTCTATTTCACTTGCGGTTGCAGCAATACCTGAAGGAATGTCATCTGTTATTACTATTATATTATCGGTTGGTATGACAGCTATGGCAAAAAGAAATGTTATAATAAGAAAAATGGCATCTGTAGAAACGCTAGGATCAACAAATATAATATGTTCTGATAAGACTGGAACAATTACTCAAAATAAAATGTTAGTTAAATCTATATATGTTAATGATAAATTGTATAATGATACTGATAATATAGTAAATTCTGATATGTTATTTACTTGCGCATCACTTTGTCATAATGTTGTTAAAAACGATGATAATTATATGGGTGATGAAACTGAGGTATCAATTGTAAAATATTTAGAAAAAGCTAATTATAATAATAATTCTTATGAAAGATTAAAAGAGTATCCTTTTGATTCTGATAGAAAAATGATGAGTGTAATTAATAATATTAATGGTAATCAATTTTCTTTTACAAAAGGAAGTCTTGATTCAATATTATCAAATTGTTCTTATTATATATCAGATGGTAAAATGTTCTATATTACCGAAGAATATAAAAATAAAATATTTGAAATAGAAAAAGAGCAATCTAAACAATCATTGAGATTACTGGCTTTTGCTTTTAAAAATAAAGAAATAGATAATCCAGAAAAAAATATGATTTTTATAGGTCTTATTGGAATGATGGATCCACCAAGAGAACCTGTACCTTATGCAATATCTACTTGTTTAAAATCGGGAATAAAGCCAATAATGATTACAGGAGATAGTATAAATACTGCAATTGCAATTGCAAAAAGTGTTGGAATCATAGATATAGATGATAAAGCAATAGAAGGGAAAAATGTTGATAAAATGACTGATGATGAATTAAAAGAAGCAGTTAATTATTATCAAGTGTATGCAAGGATATCGCCTAATACAAAGTTAAGAATAGTTGAATCATTACAAAGTCAAGGATTAGTAGTAGCTATGACTGGAGATGGTGTAAATGATGCACCTGCAATACAAAAAGCAGATATTGGTATAGGCATGGGAATAACAGGAACAGAAGTAGTAAAAAAAGTTGCCGATTGTATTTTAGTTGATGATAGTTTTTCAACTATTGTAAATGGAGTAGAAGAAGGAAGAAGAATTAATTCTAATATAAAAAAAATTATATTGTACTTACTTGCTGGTAATATTATAGAAGTTATTTTAGTATTTGTTTCATTTATATTAAATATGGAAATGTTTTCAACTTTACAGTTATTATGGATTAATTTAGTTACTGATTCAATTCCAGCAATAATGTTAGCTTATGAAAAATCTACGAGTGATTTAATGGAAGATAATCCTGCTAATAGATATAGTCATAGTTTCTTTACACCATTTTTATCGGCAAAAATATTTGTTGGTGCATTTATAAAATCAATTGTTATGTTATTGATGTTTGCTTACTTTTCAAAAACAAATGATTTAAGTGTTGCAAGTTCATTAATGTTTCTATATTTAGTTATTCATGAATTATTATTTGCATTTTCTTGTAAGAATATTAAAAAGTCAGTTTTAAATAAAGATATTTTTAATAATAAGAAATTAAATATTGGTGTTTTTTCAATTATGATAATTCAATTGGTTATTTTAACAACAGGATTGTCAAAGTTCTTTATTGTTTCAGGTATCACAACTAAAAATATTTTAATCACTTTAGGTATATGTGTTTTAATGTTTATAATTGGTGAACTTGTAAAACCAATCTATGTAAAATTATTTAAAGATTATAAGGAGGAAAAATAATGAATAAAAGTAATAATAAAACTACATTTATAATTATTGCAGGAATATTTATTTTATGTGTATTTGCTTATGTTGCTACAATAAATTTATTGCCAAATAATTCAAGTAATTCATTTTTTATAAAAAATGATAATATAAATGCTAGTATTGATAATGTAGAACTTGTAGAGGGAAAATTACAAATTACTACATCAGGAGAATCTAGTGATATTTGTGTAAAAGCTACTAAATCTATTCCAAATAATAATGCCATTTGTTGGAAAGAAATAGAAAATAATTCAGTTTCAGTTTCAATATTTGTTGGTAAGGAATATTTCATTTGGATAAGAGATTATGATGGAAATATAAGCAACTATATGATTTATAATACAAATACTAAGGAGTTAAAAAATAATGAATAGTGAGTGTAATATTCAAGTTTTAGAATCTATTTTGAAAGATGATAAATTTTTAGTATTAGGCCATGGTACAGGAAGAAAAGGTGCTGGTGTTGATGTTGTAAAGTCTATTTTTGAAAATGGGCTTAGGACAAAAGACAACTCTTTGTATTATACAACAATTGGGCTTGATATTCCGAGTATAGAAGTGTTAAAAAACAAACTTAATAATTGGGAACATTGTGATTCAAAAAATATAATTTTAATGAGAGTTCCAATTGAGTACATAAATATGCTAGGAGAATCTTCTGACTTAGATTGTGAAAGATTTGGAGCATTTATGCAAGAACATGTTGACGAAACAGGGAAAATAGTATATTATCTTGATTCAAAATTTATTATAGGTAATTATAATGCTGAAACAGAGTTAATTCAATTAAATCCGAGTTTTGAAAAAGAATTGACATTTGATAGTAAATCATTATTAACAATTAATTATAAAAAAACTTTAGAAAGAACAAAAGAAAGATTAAGGAGATTGGAAGAATTGCCATTGTTTGATGAGAGTATGGCAAGTGAAAATATAAGAGATGAAGTCCAATTTGATGATAGTGGATGGGATTTTCCGTCGTTAGAAAATTTTGATAAAGATGAAATAAACGTTAGATAAAAAGTAAAGTGCACAATTGAGTGCATGAATGTTCATAAAAGT
>CAZYZU010000012.1:0-19521 GCA_964652065.1 uncultured Muribaculaceae bacterium | reverse complement strand
CCTGGTAATAATAATATTCTTATGACTAAACCTTTTTTTAATAAATCATTTTCTATTGTAAAAGGTCCTACTTGTTTATACATTTCTTCTATTGCTTTTGTTGCATATTTAAAATAATCTTTGCAATTAGAATATTTTTGTCCATATTTATTATCATAGTATTTTAAATCTGCTAGATAAATATCTACTAAATTATTCATTTCTTTAATTGTATTTATATTTTCATAACTACTTGTATTATAAACTATTGGAATAGTTAATCCATTTTTTTTGGCTTTTATTATTCCTTTTTTTATTAAGGGTACGTAATGTGTAGGAGTAACTAAATTAATATTATGAGCTCCTCTTTCTTGTTGTTCTAACATGATTTCACTAAATCTTTTGATAGTGATTTCTTTTCCATAGCCATCTCTTATTTTTTTATTTTGACAAAATATACATCCTAAATTACAATTTGAAAAAAATATTGTTCCACTTCCATTTACTCCTGAAATAAATGGTTCTTCAAACATATGAAGTGATACTAGTGATACTTTTATTTTATTTTTTGCTTTACAATAACCTGTTTTTAAATATCTATTTACATGACAATTTCTAGGACATAATGTACATTTTTTTAATATATTCATATTGATACTTCCTTTTTAATAATTTTATTATATAACAAAAAAAGATAATTTTTATTATCTTTTAGAATATACTTTACTTTTTTTAGCTTTATTAGTCATTTCATAATATAAATAATCTATGCTCATCCATCTATCATTATCATATGGTGTACCAATATCTATTGTTGCTTTTTTAGGAGTTGAATTAATATCATCTTCTCTTTTTTTAACAATAATTAATTTATAATTATTACTATCAATATCTTTTTCAATTTTTAAATAATTTGATTGTTCATCATTTAATGTTCCATATATATAATTACTTGTATTCTTATGAACACTATTTTTATAAATTCTATCAACAGCATCATATAAGTTAGTATTTTCTTTTATTAGAAATTTAATTTCTCTTTCATCTAATCCTAATTTATCAATGTGTTTGTCTTCTGCAGTTATGAGATAATGTTCAAATTCTTTTTCTTCAATTATATCTATAGAAAGATATTTTTCATCACATGACATAGTTACATTTTTTTCATCAATACTTATGTCATACTTTTCTTTTTCTAATTCCTTATCAGTTTTTATTTTATAAGCTTCTTTATATACATCTTTAAAATTTTTTTCTACTATATCTTTCGATATCAAATTGTTTTTTTCTGCTAAAGTAAAGGCCTTAAAATAATTATCGAAATTATATAAATTTATTTCTCCATTGTCTAATCCTACTTCAATAGAGTTACTTTTTAGAAAGTTAGCTATTTCTATTTGATTTAGAAATGGTATATATTTAATTGTGTATTTCATAATTTACCTTCTTTTTGATTTTTGAATTTCTTCCAAAGAAATTTCTTTACTTTCTTTTTCTGTTTCTTCTTTTATATCAATTAATAACTGCATTAATGATTCTTTTGAATTAAGATTTTTTATTCTTTCATCAATACTAAGTTTCTTTTCATTTTCCATTATCTGTTACCTTTTCTTTTATTATCATTTATATATGATAATACCTTTCCTTTTACTTTTTCTGAATCTGTAGACTTTTGTACTAATTTTTCTTCTGTAGAAATATCTATTTTATTATTTCTACTTACCATTTTATTATATAAAGTTAAATCATTATCTGTTTTTTTAGTGCCTACACCAATTATTAAATAATTATTATTATTTATGTGTCTATAAATAACTCTTATTTGATCTTTTCTTAATTCTTTATAACCTCTATATTTTTTATTTTTTGTTAAGTCTTTATTTTCATCTTCTGACAAAGTATCGGTTCTAAGTTTATCTATTAATAAAGATACTTTTTCTAAATTTTCTTCTGTTATATTATTTTCAACATCATTTTCTAAATATGTTTTTTCGCTTCCAATAGGAGCTGCATAGAAGATATTGTTCTTTATTTCTTTTACTTCTTTAATCTCTTTATTAGAAACTAAAAGATTTTCTTGACTATAAATATATCTTATTCTGTTATATATAGAATTAAATTTGTTAAAGTCATCTACAATTTCTTTTTTATAACTTTGTTCTAGATAAAAATCTTTTTCAAGAATCATAGATTTCATTTCTTTCATTTCATTTTCAAAATATTTAATTAATTTTATCATAATATAATTAAATCTTTCCATATCAGGATTTTCTTGTTGCGATGGTTTTTCTAAATAGTCTTCTATTTCATCTACATCATTACACTCTTCTATTAAATTTTTATCTACATCATAAGCGCTATCATAAATTTTTCTTTTTGTAATATCTTCAATATATACATCATCATATTCTGTAAATTCTTTATCTAACATAATTAAAACTTGTGATTTATCAATATATTTTACTCCATACATTTGATTTTTTACATATTGATTATGATTTTTTATAACTTCAAATGATCTTATTTGATACTCTAAATCTTTATTTGACCATTCTAATATTTTTTCTAATTCTTTAATTTGATTTAGGTTTATTAACTGATTATATTTTAAATTAGTTAATATTCTCTTACATTCAATCATTGTATTTAAATTGTATAAACTTTTATTTTCTTCAATAGTTATTTCTTCTTTTTTTAATTCAGTTTTAAATAATTTTTTTACTGATTCAAAGCGTTTTTTTGCTACTTCATAGTCTTTATCATTTTGTAATTCTTCATCTGCAATTATTGTTGATATTGCCTTTAATGTATACAAATTATCAAGAACTTTGTCATAAATTTTTTCTGATGTATTTTCATCATATAAAAGTGGTAATGTTAATCCTAATATATCAGTTTTTTCAAGTATTTCATTGTAATCATCACCATCTAATGCTTCTATAATAGTGTCTAAGATAGCTTTTTTTGTTTCTGCATTTTCTAAATCTCTAGATCTTTTTTCTAATATTCCTATTTCATTATATAATAATTCTTTTATATCATTTTTTGTTATTACCATGATATCCCCCCTTATTTTTTTATATATCTTTTTTGTAATTGTTCTTCTTTATTGTGAAACTCTAAATCTTTTAGTTTACCTTCTTTTATGAATCTTTCTTTAGTTTTAATATCTCCAAATAGATAATAAATTATATCATCACATTTTGATATTTCTATCGCCATATTACTGTTTGCTAGGGCATTACTCAACACATTATCTTGCTTTGTTTCTCCAATAATATATCCTTCTACTCTATTACTATTAATTAATTCTTCAATTGCTTTTTTTCCTATTCCTTGTCCTCTATATTTTGCTTTTATTCCCATATCTATAAAATAAACATCATCTATTCTTTCAGGAACAAGATTTAAAAAGCCTACTTCTTCTTTATTATTTAGAGTAATTAATGAAATAACATTAGCAGATTGCACCCTATCTTTTCTACCTGCAAATATCTCTCTTATTCCATCTTCATAATCCATTATATGTTGGACTTTTTGAACTACTTCATCTATTGGTAAACATTTTAATATTACTTTATCTGTGCTTTTCATCTAACTCCTCCAATTGTTTGACATATTATATCACAAATTCACTTATTTTACAATTGTTTTATTTTTTTCTTTATTTAAAAACTG
The DNA here is from genome assembly GCA_964652065.1 of uncultured Muribaculaceae bacterium. Lineage (GTDB taxonomy): Bacteria > Bacillota_I > Bacilli_A > RF39 > UBA660 > UMGS995. Next base: position 15,864 of record CAZYZU010000012.1, on the reverse strand, counting down.
ATAAATTACTTCAATATTTTCTTTATTAAATAGATTTTCAAAATCTGATACTTTTGCAGTTAAATTAAAAACTTCATTATTTTCATAAATATCTTTAAATGTTATACTCATATCATCTACTGTTTTAACATTTTCATATTTATTTATAAAAACATTACCATGAGCAATAGCATTTCTTATTCCTTCAATTATACCTTTATTTTCAATATGTTTATTAATATCTAGATATTTATTTTGCTGAATATCATATTGATTTTTTAATTGATAATATTCTTCCATTATTTTTTCACATTTTTCTTCTAATTCTTTAATTGTTTTACTGACTATTAAAAATCCTTTTTGATTATTTTCTTTATCAATATTTTCTAGATTTAATTTTTGTGTTTCTATTTTATTTTTAATTTCATAATGATTTTTCATTTTATTGTTAATTTTATTATTAATTTCATTATCTTCAGAATTATTCTTTGATTCTTCTATATTAAACATTGATAAATCAAGTTTAGAAAAATCAAAATAGTTGCCGTTTTCTGTTAATTCTTTTTTATATAAATTATCAAATGGATATATGTATAAAGCATTGAATTCTGATAATAGACAAAACAAAAATTGTTCTGCCATCGTTTCATTTAAAAACAATTTTGCTTGTTTGGCATTGCCATTTATTTTTATACTACCATTTTTTATAGTTTCTAATCTTATAATATTGTTTAAACTTCCCGCTATTAAATTTTCTCTTTTTATTTTATTTGTTTCTTGTTGCTTTTCTAAAATAAATTTACGAACAATATTAACCAATTGGTAAATCTGTTCTTCAACTTTCATGTTAAAGCAACACTCTTCTCTCATAAAAATTTTTTTCATTTCTTCAATATATTCTTTTTCAGTTACCTTTGTTTCATCAATTTTATATGTACAATTGTTTAATTTTAAAGTTAAATCAAAGGTATATTTTAATTTTTTTAATTGTTCAGTATCATTTTGATATGTTTTTTCTTTTTGGATGTTATACTCAAATAAATCAAGCATATCATTTGATAAAAGAGTTGAATCGTTGCTTTCTAAGATATAGTTTTTTGTAATAGTTGACTTTATAAATTCTTCTATTTGTTGTTCATTTTTTATTTCTGTCATAAATTGAGAAGGATTTTTTAAATATGTTATAATTCTTTCTTTTTTCGATGTTTTTGGATATTTAATTAATGTTTTTATTGCATTAATTATAAGATTTGTTAAATTAGAAATATTAATATTAATTTTTTCATTATCTTTATTTATTATTACTTGTTCATTTTCTTCATCTACTTCGTAATCACCATGAGCAAATTTATTTCTTAAAGTTGCGATCAATGTTGATGGATTAGAAAATAAATGGTTATCTAATAAATATCCTTTTTCTATTTTTTGGGCAATACATTCTACTGATAATGATAGTGCTTCTTCTACTACTTTTGATGAATACTTAAGATTTTCCTCTTTATCAACAATATCCTCTTTTAATGTTAAGAAAAATGTTGCGATAGTTGCTACTAAAGCATTATTTATATTGTTTTTATCAAATACTAAATATGGATTTGAATCTACTCCTGATATATATGATAGATGATGGTAAAATGTTACTATTCCATTATAATATGATAATATGTTTTTATTCATTATAACACCCCTCAATGTTTGACATATTATACCATAAAATCGTTGTAAAATCAATAAAAAGGTGGTTTTTCAGAACTTTGTTTTTTTATTGGTTGTTATTTTAGCAATTCTATTTATAAAAACAAATAAAAACTAGAATTATATCTAGTTTACTTTGTTTTTGATTTTTCTACATTTGGAAAAGAAATATTTAATCCTTCTAAATCATTTTCTTCTACTTCATACTTTGTTGATGAATTTATAATATTTTGATAATAATCAATATTTCTTTCTTTTTTAGGAGCAAATTCATCTTTTGTTAATGATGATAGATAAAATGCTTCTCCATAAGTTTTAGCAGATTTATCATCTAATTTAATATAACCATTAGCCATTAATTCTTTAGCAAAACTTATATCTTTCATAAAATATCCTAGATCAGGAGAGGCATCTAGTTCTGTATTTTCATCTTTTGTATAATATCTTCCTTCATTACATCTTACTGTTGTAAAAAATTGTCTATAAGTAGGATCAATTAAATATGTTTCTTCTTTTAATTCATTGTTTTTAATAACTGGAAATGTTATGGTTCCAAAAGAATGATTTAAATTATAATCAAAAGCATCTTTTGCTTTATTAATAGTAGTCTTTAAGCCTTCATTTTCTAAAGGCATTAAAGATAGAGCTTGTGTTAATTCACAGAATCCATTTAATGAATTGTTTTCAATATTAATACCTAATGATTTTAAATCATCTCGTGTATTTTTTATATCCCAGTTTAATAATGTTTTTACATCATCTTCACTAATCCCACTTATTAAACCATTTTTATTATCCTTTATTACTTGTCTTAATTTATTTAAACTATTAGTTAATTTATCATTATCTACTTCTTTTGTTATTGGTGGTTGATTTATGATATAACTTTCACTTTCTAACATTAAATATAAGTTGTAAGCTTCATCTAATACTATATTTGATTCTTTACTTAATTTATAATAACTTGTCCATAATTTTGAAGCTAATTGATGCTTTTTATCATTGTCATTGCAAGTATTATAGACTTCTATTATTTTATCTAGTACTTCTTTTAATTCTTTTTCCAATATAGTACCCTCTTTCAGTGGTTATTCATTTGCTTTTCTTTTTTATACACTTTAAATTTAAAGTCATAGTTATCACTTGTATGCACTCTTAAATTATCCTCAAATGCATTATATTCTGCATAATTAATTTGAGGAGTATTTTTAGGATTAAATACACTATGATAGGTTTCACTATCTATAATATAATTTCTCATTTCTAATAATCTTTTTATTTCTTCAGAATACATAACTAACACCAGCTTACATATTATTTTATCTTTATTTAATTATAACAGAGGTTTAATCTTTTTGTATACTACATTTTTTACAAATTCCATTAAACTCAATATCATGTGATAATAATACGTAATTTTTACTTACTTTTTGTTCGAATTCTTCTATATCTTTTGAATCTATTTTAGTTTTTTTATGACACTTAACACACTTAATATAATGAGTATGTTCTATGGGTGTTATTTCATAATAAACATCTTTATTAAAACCTATTTTTTTACTTATTATTTCTTTTTCTAAAAATATATCAATTATTCTATAAATTGTAGTTATATTTAATTTATTTAAGCATTCTTTTTCAATATCTTTTAATGTTACATTTGAACCCTTACTTATTATATTATATATAAGTTTTCTTTGTTTGGTTAGTTTTAATCCCCTTTTTTTAAAAGTTTCTTCTATCATAATATTACACCTATTATTTGAAATATTACACCAACTAAAACTCCAATAAAATAAATACTTAATAATATTTTTATATTTTCAGAAATGTTTTTGTTTACTTTAAATAATATTAATAAAGCTACTCCACTACCAGTTAATAATCCTGATATAGTTGATGCAAAAGAGATTGTATTATTTAAATATAATTCTGTTAAAACAACACTTGAACCACAATTAGGAATAAGTCCTATTAAACTTGCGATAAATGGTCCAATAATACTATCTTTCATGAATATTTTACTAATAGTTTCTTCTCCAAGATAATTAAATCCTATATTTAAAAGCAATTCAATTATAGTAATAAATATTATTATATTAAAAGTATGTTTAATTGTAGATTTTAATATTCCATTATTACAATCACAATGTTCTTCTTTACAGAAATCTTTTATTTCATAATTATCTTGTCTTCTTTTTCTTAAAATAAAATCAATTATAAATCCAAAGATAATTCCTACTACAACCTTTATTAAAATTATTCCGATTATTAATTTAATATCTGCTTTTTCAGAAATTAAAATAGGTAACATTTCATCTGATGTTGATAAATAAATTGAGATTAATGTTCCTACTGAAATTATTCTTGTAGCATATAAGTTTGTTGCGGCAGCTGAAAATCCACATTGTGGGAATGCTCCTAGTATTCCTCCTATTAATGGTCCGAATTTTCCTGATTTTTTAATTATTTTTTTGTTTTTATTAGTCATTTTATGTTCTAAATATTCCATTAATAAAAATGTTAAAAATAAGAATGGTAATATTTTTAATGAATCAATTAATGTATCTAAAATAATATCTTTCATAGCCCCTCCTAAATGCATTTTTTTTGCATTTAGATTATATCATATATTTTTTTAAATAACAATAAAAAAAGAAACTAATTATTTTAGCTTCTTTACTTTTAATTTATTATTTTGATTTTTATCTTTTTCTTTATATACATCTACCATACTATTAAGAGTATCAATTTTAACAGTATCTGTATAAATAAGTTCTCCTATATCTTCTCCCCTTACTGATAAATGCACAATTGGTCTTGTTTTATAAATGCTATCAATTACATCTCCCATTTTTGTTACTAAAGCTGATCCTAATAACACTACATTTTCACTATCAACATTGGGAAAAATTTTTTTAATATCCTCACTTTTAAATTGATCTTTAATAAAATTATCTAAGTCGAACATATCAAATTCCATTATTCCTTTACTTCTCATAATTGCAAATAAAGAGTTTGCAAAGTCCATTTCATCAAATAATTCTTTTTCCATAATTAACGCCCTCTCTTTGAGTCATATTATATACTCTTTTTTTAAATATGTCCAATTTTTATAAAAATTAGGTTTCTATTATCTATTTGAAATATATTTTGGCATATTCTATTATGAAAGGAGAGATAATATGAATAATTCTAACAATGATGAATTATTTGGTAATGGTTGTAGAAGACCAAGTCCTAGACCTATACAAAGAGTATATTGTGTAGGTCCTACTGGAGCAACAGGCCCGACTGGTCCTAGTGGTGGTCCTACTGGAGCAACAGGTCCAATTGGTGCCACTGGTCCTGCTGGGTTAACTGGAGCTATTGGTCCACAAGGTATCCAAGGTATTACTGGTCCCACAGGTCCTACTGGTGCTACTGGTATTTCTGGTTTAATTGGTCCTACTGGTCCCCAAGGAGTTCAAGGATTACAAGGTATTCAAGGTCCAACTGGGCCTACTGGTACAGCCGGTACTAGTATAACAGGACCTACTGGGGCAACAGGTGCTACTGGTCCTCAAGGAATTCAAGGTATTGCTGGTGCTATTGGTCCAACTGGTTCTACAGGTGCTACTGGTCCTCAAGGAATTCAAGGTATTGCTGGTCCTACAGGTCCAACTGGTTCTACAGCAGGTTTTAACACTTATGCTATGGCTGTTGATTCAACTGCAATAACAGTACCTGATTCATCACCAATATTATTTAATACAACAAATCCAATTAGTAATATTACTTATAATGCTGGAACATTTACATTTACTAATGCAGGACAATATCTAATTAATTGGAGTGCCTCTATTCGTAACGAAGGTATGGGTAGTGATATTCTTAGTATTGGACTATATCAAGTAACACCTACAGCTTCTTATGTGGCATATTCAAATACTGGTAATACAATTTCTAATAATGCTTCAACTACAATATCAGGAACAGCCCTAGTAAATGCAACTGCAGGAAGTACTTTCCAACTTAGAAATGCTTCTGGGCAAACAATATCTACAATTACTGATGGTACTTCTGCAGTGACAATGACTATAACAAGGATTAATTAATGAAAAAATATAAGGTTTGTGTTTATGCAATATGTAAAAATGAAGAAAAATTTGTTGATAGATGGTATGAATCTGTAAAAGAAGCAGATAAAATATTTGTACTTGATACTGGTTCTAATGATAATACGGTTAATAAATTAAAAGATAAAGGAATTATTGTAAAAAAGGAAATAATCAAACCTTGGAGATTTGATGTAGCTCGTAATAAATCACTAGATATGGTAGATAATGATACAGATATTTGTGTATGTGTTGATTTAGATGAAGTGTTTATGCCTGGATGGAGAAAGAATTTAGAAAATATTTGGAATAAAAATACTAATAGATGTCGTTATATTTATAATTGGAGTTTAGATAGTAATAACAATCCTATTATTAGTTTCTATTACGAGAAAATACATAGTAAAAATAATTATAAATGGATTCATCCTGTACATGAAATATTAAAATATGAGCAAGTTAATGAAAATTATGTATCGACAGATAAAATAGTATTAAATCATTATCCTGATAATAATAAATCAAGATCTTCTTACTTACCTTTACTTGAATTATCTGTAAAAGAAGATCCTACTAACGATAGAAATATGCACTACTTAGGTCGTGAATATATGTACTATGGAAAATGGAAGAAAGCAATTACTACTTTAAAAAAACATTTAGAAATGGATACTGCTACTTGGTGTGATGAAAGATGTGCATCATGTAGGTTTATTAGTAGATGTTATCAAGAATTAAAAGACTATGATAACGCAAAAAAATATTTAGAAAAAGCAATAAAAGAATCCCCCTTACTTAGAGATCCATATGTAGAAGCTGCTTTACTTTATTATAAATTAGATGATTATGTAAATGTAGAAAAATATTGTTTAAAAGCATTACAAATTACAACACATCAAAAAACATATATAAATGAAACCTTTAGTTGGGGTAATACAATATATGATTTATTATCAATTAGTTGTTTTAACTTAGGTAAATATAATTATGCAATATATTTTGTTAATGAGGCATTGAAATATACTCCTGATAATCAAAGATTACTTAATAATAAAAAAATATTTAGAGAAAAAGAAGAAGACTAGTTTTTAGTCTTCTTTTTAGTTGCGATTATTTTTGGATAAGATTTTTTTACAATCTTTTTTGATATTACTTTTTCTTCTATGATTTCATTATTTTCATTTGTAATAATTTTTGTTGTAATTTTTCTTTTACCGTTTTCTCCTTTTTGAAGAACTTTTCCTTTTTTAGAAAAGAAACTATATTTGTATTTTGTTTTATACTTTATTTTTTTATATGTAGTTTTTATTTTTTTAAATTGGCACGATCCATCTGCTGTATTTGCATCTTCATTATAGTTTATGGCTTTTTCATTAATACATCCTAATATTTTTTCAATACATGTTCCATCATCAGTATTTGCACTAGCATTATAATTATAAGCATTTTGATCTGTACATCCTAATACTTTTTTAATACATGTTCCATCGTCTTTGTTTGCCTTTGAATTGTAATTTATTGAATTACTATCAGTACATCCATAAACGTAGTTTACATAATTTCTCGTTGATGGAGCAGTCGTATTTGTCGATCCACCTTCACATGTACAACTTGGACTTTTTGTTCCATCATTACAAACAATCATTCCATCTCTTCAGGTTCCACTTACACCACCATGCCACGAACAACATCCTCTTCTTGCATCAACATTTGGTATAAACAAAAAATTAATTACAACTAAAAAAACAATAATCCCACTCTTTTTCACTTAACTCACCTCACAAAATCATTATAATTTTATTTTGCATTAAGAAATTAAATTTCCATTAAATGTCAGTTATTGTCTTTTTTTGGTTAATTATTTTTAAATTCATTATATAAATTCTTATGTTTCTTATTAAAGTTTTCTACTATTTCAGGGAATAAAGAATATAGACCACAGCCCATTTTATCTTCTAATTCTCTTTTTAGTTTTGTAGCCATTTTTATATGATTAACAGTATTATCATATACACCACGTCTTGTATAAACATCTAACAATCTTCTATCAATTGTTACAAATTCATTTGTACAAAAAAGGTCACAAATATTTATTATCTTATCATAAATTGTGTATTCATGTTCTTTTATAAATGTTTTTCTAAACTCATATCCTTTATATTTTGGAGAAGGATATCCTCCCGCTGTACAATTAATATCATTATATAAATATGAGTGAGTAAGACAAATATCTGCATATTCATCACTATATCCTAATTCTTTTAAAAATTCATATCCTTCTACAGTATGGATGGCCTTTTTTCCAAATCTTTTTCCAATATCGTGAATATATCCCATAGCTCTTGCTTTATCACAATCAATATTTAATCTTTTAGCTATTCTATAGGCTGCTTCCCCTACTTTTTTTGAATGAATTATCCATCTCCCTGGATTTGATTTTTCTGCTTCATTTAATAATTTTAATGCCTCTTCGCTTGTTAAATCCATACTTCACCTCTATTATGTTTTTATTACAATAAAAACAATAACTACTACTAGATTATATATTTATTGTAATTTTGTAACACTTTTTTTCGATAGAACTTTAGATTTTCCTATTATTTCTTTATTTTCCCATTCATTACAATAGCCATCTTTACTTTGTTCTTTTTCGATACAATTATTATTTCTACAACTATTACAACTTTTACCTTCTAATTCACTTTTTATCAATTCACATTCTTCAAGTGATAAATTATTGGCAATTTCTTCATAAAAGTATCTTGAATTATTTAGGACTTTATCAATTACTTTATCTAAGTTGGCTCTTTTAGGTAGTTTTTTTTCTTTCTTTACTTCTTTTTTGTCTTCCTTTTTTATCCCTAATACACTCTTAGTTCTTTCATTACAAAAAGCAATTGCTAAATCAATTGGAATATAGGCTCTATATTTTGAAATTTCATCCATTCCTACAAATGATTTCATACGAACATTATATCCCTCTTTCGTTTCTTCTACATTAAAACAATCATTATAATATTTAAAATTATTCCATTCTTCACGAGAAGATGAATCCATAAAAGAAACATTCATTTCTCTTAAAGTTTCGAAAACTGCTTCCTTATATTGATTGATTTTTTTATTATCAACTTCTCTTATTCCTTTATATGAAAATAAATCAAACATTGCATTACCAATTATATCTTCTTCATTTATTCTTATCATAAAAACCCTCCTTTAATAAATTATATCAAAAAAGATAAACTCTTACTAGTTTACCTTTAATAATTCTATTATATCTGATGTAGATAAATATTCTTTTTCATTTGTTTTAGTGTTTTCTACTTCATATAAATTATCTTCTGTTTTATCACCTATTACAATGGAATATGGAGTACCTATTGTTAAGACATCTTTTAATTTTGCTCCAATATTTAGGTTTTCTCTATCATCAATAATTACATTGATATTATTATTTAATAATTCATTATATAATTCTTCTGCTTCACTCTTTTTATTTTCTTTATATATAATTTGTGCTTTATATGGAGCAATATTTAGAGGAAGTGATATACCTTTGACATTACTATCATTATCTTTTAGAACACTATTTTCTAAAATAACAGCCATGATTCTACCAACACCAATACCATAACAACCCATATAATATGTTGTATTTACATTGTTATTATTAAAATATAAATTCATAGTTTCTGAATATTTTGTTCCTAATTGAAAGTTATTTCCCATTTCTAGAGCTTTATAACTTTTTAGCTTTTTAATATCTTTTATTTGATATTCATCTAATAATTCTTGGTCTGACTTTCCTTCTAAAACTTCTAGATTAAATCCTTTTTTAGTTTCTTCATCTATTAAAACAGTATCTTCACCAAATTCAGTTAAAGCCATCCATTCTTCAGATACTTTACCCCCCATTGTTCCATTATCACTTGTAACACTTACAATATTAAGTCCAAGTCTTTTAAATATATTTAAATATACTTGATGCATAATATCATAATTTTTCTTCATACCATTTTCATCTTTATCAAAACTATAAGCATCCATCATAGTAAATACTCTTGGTCTAAATAAATATCCTCTTGGTCTTAATTCATTTCTATATTTATCATTTAATTGATAATATGTAGAAGGTAAATTTTTAACTGACATTAATCTATTACTTGCGAATGTTGTACAAGCCTCTTCTGCAGTTGGGGCAAGTCCATACTCATTCTTATCTGTTTTTACAACAAACATCATTTTATCTTCATTAACATATCTATTCCATCTACCTGATTTTTCCCAAATGTTTTTTGGTTGCATTGTAGGAAAATCACATTCAATACAGTCAGCTTTATCTAGTTCTTCTTTAATAATTTTTTCTACATTAGCTTGAAATTTTACTAAAATATTTCCAAATCCAAAGATTCCACTTTCATATTGGTATAACTCTCCTATTTTAGATAAGATACTTTGAGCTGGATATGTATTATCAATATCCTTTAAATTAATTTTTTTTATGTTTAGTCTGCTTAATCTCATAATTTTCTCCTTTTTTATAAAACAAAAAGAATGGTATTAAAGGAGTCTATATTAGACGGTACCATCCTTTTCTTTTCTTAATTTTGATAACGGTATTAACCGGAAATAAATATTTCTCTAAAGAAGTAGGAATTAATAATAGTTTTATTATCTTTCACCAGACGATAACTCTCTTAAAAAACATTTTATTAACTATGGCTTCTTTCTTGATTTAAAATATATTATGATAATAACATATTTTTGTTAATTATTCAAATATTTAATTAAAATCAAAGATTATTTAGAATTATTTTTTCTAATGCTTTGATATATAGCAAATATTCCTAAAGCAAAAATAATAGTACCTATAATATATCCAATAAATGATATATTCTTTTTAGTATTTTCTATTTTTATTTTTTGAACTTGTTTATTATTGTCATTTTTATTTTCTTCTGGTTCTACTTTATTATTTTTATTTTGTTCATCTTGTTTATTTTCTTCTTTGTTTTTGTCTATTTCTATATTAGTTTTTGCAACTTCTATTACAGGTCTAACTCCTTCTCCAGCATATGAAACATCTTGATAAAATACATAACGATCTGGTGTAATTACAATTTTAGCACTATTTGATCCATATGAATGTGGTGTTTCTAACCAATACCCATTTGTTAAATACCCCTCTGGCGTTATATTATAATTTGAATAATTGGTATTTTCAAATAAAAAATTGTATCCATCTAATTCTCCATTAGACAAATTCCCTACTTCTTTATTATAAGCAGATTCTATTTCTTGTGTTGTAAGAAGTCTTGCGGCATATCCTTCATAACTAAATTTTGATACTCTTACATTTCCTTTTTCATCTTTTATATCCCTAATTGTATTTGAAAGTTTTACATTAGGCCATTGTGATGTTGTTGGAAGTTGTAATATTGCGACATCTGGACCATAATATATTGAATAATCCATAATTTTACTATATGCAAATTTAGTAGTATTATTTGCTACTCCAGATGATACACTATTTGAATATATTAAAACAGATGTATCTGAATTATTATCTGTAACATAATAAAAACGTTCCTTATTACTATCATATGTACCATCACCGTTTACATCACAATCAAATGCATCTCCAGGAACTAACTTACCATATTCTCCAATAGTACCATAGATTATATCATCACCATTATTGTATCCTACGCTGGCACACCCACCACTATTATTACTGCATTTTTCTGTATGAAGCACTGTTGCTCTTTTACAAATTTCTTTAGCATCCACATCAATTATTCCTACAAATATTATCGTAAATATTATAAAAAATATCATGTTTTTTTTCTTTTTCATTTCCATAAAAATCTTCCCTATTCTACTATTATTAGTATATAGCTTTTTAATTTAATTGTCAATGTATTCAAATATTTTAATTAAAATCAAAACTTATTTTACCATCAACTAGTTTTAATTTTGCTGAAAACTTTTTATTATTTTTAGAAATAAATCCTTCTATTTTAGAAGTTTCAAAATCTTTTAATATTTTTATAGCATTACTTTTAGAGATGACTCTTTTACAAATTACGCCATTAATTCTAAAGGTACATCCTTCTTTATAACCAGTACAACCATATCCATATCTATTTCTAGTAACATCTTTTCCACATAGTGGACATATTCCTACTTTATCTCCAAATAATCCTGTATCAATATCTTCTTCTATTTTCTTGCTTTTTTTATTAAAAATTTCATCTAATTCTTTTTTTGTAAGTTCAATTATATCTTTTATTTCAATTTCTTCTCTATAAACTTTTTTTAAACCTTGACCTAGTTCACTAGTTTTATATTTATCCATAATAATTTCCATTTGCATTAATGATTCAATTAAATAAATTCCATCAGATAAGATGTAATATGAATCTTTTTTTAATTCGATATATTTACTGTTGATAGCATTATTAATAATACCTGTTCTTGTTGCTTCTGTTCCTAGTTCTAATCCTTCAAAAATAGCTTTATAATCTTCTTCATCATCTGCTTCTTCATCATTAATTTTTGCTTTATCTTCTTTGAATGGATTTTTTAAATAGTTATTTAGAGTTTCAATTGTATAATGTTTTGGAGGAGATGTTTTTTTCTCTTTTAGTTTAAAACATATATTTACTTCATCACCAATATTTAAGTTAGGAAGTAATTTATCATTTTTGTTATATTCATCATATTTAGTCCAACCTTTTTCAGTAATAACATTACCTTTTAAAGTAAATTCTTCTAAATTACCTAGTTTTATAATAATAGTTGTTTTTTCTATGAGGCAGTCTTCACTACAAAATACCGCAACAAATCTTCTTAATACCGTTGTATACACTAATTTTTCTTCATCACTTAGACTATCTTTACTTGGAAATTTATAAGTTGGAGTTAGAGCTGAATGGGACTCTATTTTAGAATCATCAAAGATAGTTTTTTTATCTTTAAATTCTACTTTGTATCCTTTTTCACTTACAATTGATAAGATTTTTTTTATTTTATCTTTTTCATTAGTTGCGAGATATTCTGAATTTGTACGAGGATAAGTTAAATATCCCGCTTCATATAATTTTTGAACAATGGCTAAAGACTTATCCATAGGCATTTTATATTTTTTACCTAAGACATTTTGTAATTTACTAAGTGAATAAAGTTTACCTGGATTTAATTTATCTTTCTTTACTTTTTTGTCTTTTACAATTGCTTTTTCTAAATTATATTTGTTACATAATTCTTCGGCTTTTTTCTTGTCTTTTTTATCAAATTTTTCTTTTGAATTTAATTCAACTTCTTCATCATTAGTTAATTCATTTGATGATATACCATAATAAATATCTTGAACAAAGTTTTTTATAGCCATATCTCGATCATAAATAGCTTTAACAATCGGAATAATTACTCTACCAACTCGAAGTAACATTCCTGTTTTTAATGTAGCATATCTTGTAAGATTAACTCCATATAACCAATCAATATATGTTCTAGCAAGTCCTTCATTTGCAAGATTATTGTAATAGTCTTCACTTTTCATTTCACTTAAGGCTTGTCTTACTGTTTCTGATGTTTGATCTGGAAGCCAAAGTCTTAATTTCTTTTTATCTTTTTCAAGAGCGTGATCAATACAAAGTCTTACAATAATTTCTCCTTCTCGATCAGAATCGCCTGCATTAATTATTGTATCAACATCTTCTCTATTACAAAGCATTTTTATAATATTAAATTGTTTTTCTATTCCTTTATCTATTTGATGATTTCTATCTTTTTTTAAATGAAATTTAAATTTTTCTGGAAAACAAGGGAGTCCTTCTAATTTCCATCTTGTATCTGTTGTAGCATCACTGTAGTCTTCAATATCATATAAAGTAAATAAATGTCCAAAGGCCCATGTTACTATATATTCATTATTTTCATAGAAACCATTCTTGTTTTGCATGTTTCCAATTGTAGATGTTATATTTCTAGCAAGACTAGGTTTTTCCGCAATTATAAGTTTCATGAGTCTTCCTCCTCAGTTCTTTTATTATAACAAAAAAATCAAAACTATTAAAGCTTTGATTATAGATTATATTTTATTTAAGCGTTTCTATCCATTTATTTAGAGATGTCTCATCAAGTTGCATTTTATCTTCTTCAAATGGAATTTCAAATATATTATTTATTTTACTTTTCTTACATAATCCTTTGATATCTGTTTTTGAATGACCCAGTCCATATCCACCATTAGTTATAAATGGAATTATTTCTTTATTATCTAAGTTAGCTTCATGAAGGAATGTTCTTACAACTGGAGCAATATGATACCACCAGATAGGACTTCCTATAATTATTCTGTCATATTGAGATACAATATTTAAATCATTATCTAATTCTGGTTCTTCTTTATCTTCTACTTCTAAATATCCTTGATCTACTACTTCTTGATAATTATCTGAATATTTATCAAGAGGAGTTAATCTTAGGATATCACAATCTATTTTTTCTTTGATGGCTTCTGCTATCTTTTTTGTATTATTAGTATACGAATAATATACGAGTAATGTTTTTTTCATTTATTCACCTTCCTTAATTGTATTATAGTCCTTAAAGTCAACTTTAAGTCAATACTATTTTGTATAATGTGTTTTTGCTATTGCAGTTTTTTCTAGTTCTACTCCATCTTTTATTGTATGAAGATAAGTTTGATAAGTCATATTTCCTAGGGCAACTGATTCTACGGTATAAGTTTTTCCTTCTTTAGCATTACTATTAGACCAAAATTCTACAGTCGCTACTCCATTGTTATAGAAAGCAGAAATATATATTGGATATTTATAAGTATTTTTAAATTTAAAATCTAAAGCATTATAGTTACCATTACTAACAACAGTAGCGTCTTGTCCTCCAAGAACATACGGAAGAAGTTGTTGATGTTGATGTCTTTCTGTTATGGTAAGACCTCCAATTAAAGCTGTATTATAAATAGTTGAGGCAATTTGACAAACTCCATTACCAATCATTTTATCGTAATAAACATATCCTTTTTTATGATATGGACCAGCAACATTAAAATATGAAAATACTTCACCACTATTTATTATAGTTCCATCTAAATAATTAAGTGCTGCTTCTAAGTTTTTACCTCTACTAATATAACGATTATAGTTTGTAGAAAAAGTAGATACTTTTGTATCAATAGTTTTTAGTTGCTCATTATTTTTATAATTATTTCCTTCTCCAACTAATTCAATTTCTAAATTATTTAATCCATCTTTAAAATATTCTAATACTTTGGAAGTGCTTTTAGTAACATCTAAATTATATGATGATATTGCTTCTTGATAAGTTAAACTTCTATTTTGATCCATGATAATTTTTCCATCACTACCAGTTTTATCAACAATAGTTTTTAAATTAGTTATGAAGGTTTTAATATCTGTTTCATTATAATTAACTTTATATGAAAATACTTTTTTCTTTTTACTAAAGATTATATTTACTTTCTCTGAATAAGATAAGTCATCTTCATATTTTTTTATTTCATTAAGCATCTTTTCGTTATCTATAGAAATATTTAAATCTTTTAAACTATATTCATAAACTGATTCATTTGTTTTAAATTTTATTTTTTTCGATTGTAATTCTTCTTCTATTTTCAAAACTTTATTTTTAATATTTTTTATCTTCATTTTAGAAATATCATAATCACCAATATATGTTTCTGGTAATACTCTATTCTTATAATAACCGGCTAATTTATAACCATTGTAAATTATAAACATGTAGACACAAAGAAAAACTATCAAAATGATAGAAAGTATTAATAATATAGTTTTTCTTTTATTGTTTCCTACCATACTCACACTAACCTCTATTATAGTTAATTATACACCATTAATATATTATAGAAAAGAAAAAAACAGATAAAATTATCTATTTCCTTCTTTCTTTTCTTTTATGATATCAGTTACTATATTAATGATAAAGAATACTATAAATATACTTATAACAATTAGTAAGTTTTTAGTTAATAAATTGCTTTCAATACTTACTAATGGTTCTCTTAATAATTTAACTGTATAAG
>CAZYZU010000011.1:10723-20388 GCA_964652065.1 uncultured Muribaculaceae bacterium | reverse complement strand
ATTTTTTTTATTTATTTTTTGAAATATATGTTATACTATATTAATAGATAAAGTAGAGGTGTATAGTTATATGAGTAATTTATATTTTTTGATTGTTAGTTTTATTTATTTAGTATTAGTAATGACTATTTATTTTGTTAAAAAGAAAATGAAAACAATAGAAAATAAAATATTTTCTAAGATAATAATTACTAACTTATGTGGAATTATTATTGACTTTATAAGTGTTTATATGGCATTTAACAATTTACACAATGTTATATTTGAAATAATAAATAAAATTTATTTAATATATTTATTAACATGGATATCCTTAATTACAATATATTGTATAACAATTTCATTAAAACAAGAACATATTAAAAAAATCACGAAAATAATAAAAATTATTTATATTCCAATGTTTATCTTATTATTGCTTTTTCCATTAAAATATAGTGTAAGTGGTAATGAATTTTATACACATGGTGTAGGTGCCTCTATAATGTATACATTGTCAACAATTTATGTTGTTATAATGGTAATTTGTATTTTTACAAATTTAAAGAATGTTAGACATAAAAAATATTTACCAATTATTTTTTATATATTTATAGGAACATTTGTTACACTAATACAGTTAACTAATCCATCAATATTAATAATTACTGCTATGGAAACTTTTGTAACTATATTAATGTATTTCACAATTGAAAATCCAGATATGAAACTAATTAATGAATTAAATATTGCTAAAGATCAAGCTGATAAAGCTAATCAAGCAAAGAGTGATTTCTTATCTAGTATGTCTCATGAAATTAGAACTCCTTTAAATGCAATTGTTGGATTCAGTCAAGCTTTATCAGAAGAAGATTTACCTCAATCAGCAAAAGATGAAGTTAAAGATATTATGATGGCTTCTAATGGTCTTTTAGAGATTGTTAATGGAATATTAGATATTTCTAAAATTGAATCTGGTAAAATTGAAATTGTTAATAGTGAATACCAATTTAGAGAAATATTTGATAATTTAGTTGCTTTATCTAAGGCGAGACTTGGTGATAAACCGCTTGATTTTAGAGCTTATTATGATGAAAGTATTCCAGGAGTATTATATGGTGATCATACTCGCGTTAAGCAAATAATTTTAAATATACTTACTAACTCTATTAAATATACAAGAGAAGGGTATATAGAATTTAGAATTTCTTCTATTGTTAGAGGAGATATTTGTCGTTTAATTATTTCTGTTGAAGATTCTGGTATTGGAATAGAACAAGATAAAATACCTCATTTATTTACTAAGTTTGAAAGACTCGATTTGGATAAAAATATTACGATTGAGGGAACTGGACTTGGTCTTGCAATTACAAAGAAATTAATTGAACTTATGAATGGTAAAATTGTTGTTCAAAGTGTATATGGAAAAGGTTCAAAGTTTACAATTGCGATTGATCAAAGAATTATTCATAAACAAGTAGATGAAGTTAAACAAAATGAGGAATCTAGTAGTGATGATATTGTTGATGCGACTGGTAAAAAAGTATTAATTGTAGATGATAATAAAATAAATTTAAAAGTTGCTTCTAGACTTTTACAAAGTTATAAAGTGATTACTGAAGAGGTTGATAGTGGTTTCTTATGTATTGATAAATTAAAAGAGGGTAATACTTATGATTTAATATTAATGGATGATATGATGCCTAGAATGAGTGGTATTGAAACATTCCATAAAATTAAAGAGTTAGAGGGATTTAATACTCCTGTTGTTGCATTAACTGCTAATGCTATTACTGGTATGAAAGAAAAATATTTATCTGAAGGATTTGATGGTTATTTAGCTAAACCAATTGATAGAGGAGAATTAAACAAATTAGTTGCAAAATATTTGAATAAGTAATTTTGTGTGATATAATCTTGTTATAATAAGGAGTGTATAAAATGAAAGATGTTAATTTTTTAGTAGCAAATGGTGTTGATGTTAATCACGGAGTAGAATTACTTGGTGATATGGATATGTATAATCAAATAATGGTTGAATTTCAAAAGGGATATGAGACTAGAATGGCAAAGATTGCTGCTTATAAAGAATCTAAAGATATGCCAAATTATGCAATTGAAGTTCATGCATTAAAAAGTGATTCTAAGTATTTAGGTTTTATGACTTTAGCTGATTTAGCTTATAAGCATGAAATGTCTAGTAAAGCTAATGATTTAAAAAGTGTTAATCAACATTATAATGAACTTATTAATGAAGCAAATAGAATAAAGATTATTATTGATAAATATTTAACAATTGAAGATGATAGTACAGTGGTTTCTTTTGATGATGTTACTAGAGCATTAACTGAGATTTCGCCACTTCCTACAGTTACTCCTATACCTGAGGCTGTACCAATTGAAGAAAATTTAGCTGTACCAAAAACAGAGGAAGTTACAAGAAAAGTAGAAAGTGAAGCTATTGCTCCATCTGTACCTGCTTGTAAATCAATTTTAGTTGCTGATGATTCTAGTATTATAAGAAACTTTGTAAAAGAAATTTTCAGTGATAAATATAATGTATTAACAGCTAGTGATGGGCAAGAAGTTATTGATATGGTTAATGATAAAACAAATGATATAATTGCATTGTTACTAGATCTTAATATGCCTGGAGTAAATGGATTTGATGTTTTAGAATATTTTAAAGAAAATAAATTATTTAGTACTATTCCTGTATCAATTATTTCAGGAGCAAGTGATAAAGAATCTATTGATAAAGCATTTAAGTATCCAATTATTGATATGCTTAATAAACCATTTGGTCGTGAAAATGTTAAAAGCGTTATACAAAAGACAATGGATTATGGAGATGTAATTTAATAGGAGGAATATTATGAAAGATGTTAATGTACTTATTTCTAATGGAGTAGATGTAAAAAAAAGCTTAGAATTATTTGGTGATATGCAAATGTATGATTCTACACTAGATGATTTTTTAAAAGAAATTGATGCTAGACTTAGTAGAATTAAGCAATTTAAGGAAACTTCTGATATGGCTAATTATGCCATTGAAGTTCATGCATTAAAAAGTGATTCTAAATATTTTGGTTTTACAAAACTTGCAGAACTTGCATTTAATCATGAAATGGAAAGTAAAAAGAATAATATGTTCTATGTAGTAGACCATTATGAAGAGTTAATGACTGAAGCAAGAAGAATTTTAAAAGTTGTTTATCAATATCTTGGACGAGATGCTAATATAATAGAAGATACTGAGGTATTAGAAGAGGTTTTATTAAAAGATAAATCAATACTTGTTGTAGATGATTCTAATGTTACAAGAAACTTTGTTCAAAAGATATTTAGTTCTACATATAATGTTATTGTTGCTCATGATGGAGCAGCGGCATTAGATATTATAAGTAAATCTTCTAATATTGTTGCGGTTTTATTAGATCTTAATATGCCTGGTACAAATGGTTTTGATGTATTAAATTATTTTAGAGATAATAATTTATTTTCAACTATTCCTGTATCTATTATAACTAGTGATAATTCTACAGAAACAAGAGAGAAAGTTTTCTCTTATGGGGTAGTAGATATCTTAGTTAAACCATTTAATGAAAGAGATGTTAAATTGGTACTTGATAAAACTATTTATTTTAATGATCAATTATAATCCAAGCAATTGGATTTTTTTGTTATTCAATTTAAGAAGTGTTTTGATATTTGACAAATATATATTCTTTATGATATACTTGTAACGTTTGACGCCTCATGCTCAAACCGCATTGAAAAGGTAAAAACAAGATTTCTTGTACCTTAAGAGCGAGTCTTAAGTTTATAAATAAAGGAGGTATATTATGAACGCTGTAATTAAAGTTGGTGGAAAGCAATATTTTGTTAAAGAAAACGATGAAATATATGTTGAAAAATTAAATGCCAATAGTGGTGACAAAGTTAGTTTTGATCAAGTATTAATGCTTGACAGCAAAGTTGGAAATCCTTATATTGAAGGAGTTACTGTTGAAGGTGAAATAATCAAAAACGGTAAACAAAAGAAAATTAGAATTTTCAAGTATAAGAGTAAAGATAGATCTAACCGTAAGACTCAAGGTCATAGACAACCATATACAAAAATTAAAATTAATAAAATTAATGGTTAATCATGATTAAAGTAAGAGTTGAAAAAGAAAAAGCTAACTATAAAAAGATTAGTATTTTAGGTCATGCATTATATGATGACTATGGTAAAGATATTGTTTGTAGTGCTGCTAGTAGTATTGTTACTACAACAGTAAATGGGATTTTATCTTTAGATAAAGAAAGTATTAGTTATATGGTTAGTAAAAAGGGTATTTCCATTACTGTTAAAAGTAATGATAGAACTACTCAAATATTAATTCGTAATATGATTAGTCTTTTAAAAGAGTTAGAAAGCAATTATAAAGAAAATATTGAAATTAAATAAGGAGGAATAATCGATGAAATTTTTAAAATTAGATATCCAATTATTTGCTCACCATAAAGGACAAGGTTCTACATCTAATGGTCGTGATTCAATTGGTCGTAGACTTGGAGCAAAAGCTGCAAATGAAGAATTTATTTCTGCAGGAAGTATAATTTATCGTCAACGTGGTACTAAAATTTTTCCTGGTACTAATGTAAGACGTGGTAATGATGATTCATTATATTCAACAATCGATGGTGTTGTTAAATTTGAACGTTTAGGAAGAGATAAGAAACAAGCTTCTGTTTATCCAGCAGCTTAAGTAGCAAGTACTCAATACTTGCTTTTTTTTTATAATTATAGTATACTATGCACACATTAGAGGGATAAATATGAATGATGAAAAGATTGGAAAATTAAATAAAAATATTATTTCTAATAAAAAGAAAATAAGAAATTTAGAGATTAGAGAATGTTTTTTTGCATTGGCTCCTGGTGCTTTATTAGTAATTGGTACAACTGGATTAACAATATGTTTAAAATCTAACTTATTAACTAGTTTATATCCAGTAACATTGATTGGCTCTATGGGTATTGGTATGATTCCTCTTGGAATGACTGTTTCTAATGAAAAATCACAAGATAAAAGAAGTGAATATTATAAAGAAATAAAAACTTCTTTAAATGAATTACATTCTATTGCGATAGATGAAGATAAGAAAATAATGCAGAAAAGAAAAGATTATATGTTATAATAATACAAGGAGATAATATATGAATGTTGATTACTTTGATAAGGATTTAATTAATGAACCACAAAAAATCACTATTAAGTCAAAAGAACTTATAGAAGATTTTTATGAAAAAAATATAAATTTTTGGAAACATGATATATATAAATATGAGAATTATAAAAATATTTTTAAATTAAAAAATATAAAAGAAATATGTTTTTCTACATGGAATTTAATTGATTTTGATATTAGTCTTATTTTTTTAGATAGTTCTAGTATTTCTGTATATGTTGTTTCAGATGATGTTATCAAATGGTTAAATCAATATGATTTTATTAAATAAAGGGAGGTCTTAATTATGTTTATAGATGAGGTTTTAATAAAGGTTATTGCTGGAAAAGGTGGAGATGGTTGTACTGCTTTTCGTCGTGAAAAATGTGTTGCGATGGGAGGTCCTTATGGTGGAAATGGTGGACATGGTGGAGACATTGTGTTTAAGGTTGACGAAGGTCTTCATACATTACTTGATTTAAGATATCAAAAAACAATAAAGGCTTCTAAAGGTGATAATGGTAGAGGTAAAAATCAACATGGAAAAGGAGCAGAAGATTTAATTGTTAAAGTTCCATTAGGTACAGTTATAACTGATACTGATACAGGATTAATATTAGGTGATTTAAAAGAAAAAGATAGTAGTGTTGTTGTTGCTAAAGGTGGACGTGGAGGTCGTGGTAACACTGCTTTTAAAACACAAACTAATACTGCACCTGAATTTTCTGAAAATGGAGAAGAGGGAGAAGAAAAAGCATTACAAGTTGAAGTTAAAATGTTAGCTGATGTTGGATTGGTTGGTCTTCCTAGTGTTGGAAAAAGTACATTTATATCATGTGTATCAAGATCAAAACCAAAAATAGCTGCATACCATTTTACAACACTTACTCCTAATCTTGGAGTTGCTAAAAGTAGTGATAACAGAAGTTTTGTAATTGCTGATTTACCTGGACTTATAGAAGGTGCTAGTCAAGGAGAAGGTCTTGGAGATAAATTTTTAAGACATATTGAAAGAACTAAAGTTATTGCTCATGTTATTGATATGGCAGCAACTGAAGGAAGAAATCCATATGATGATTATGTACTTATTAATAAAGAATTAGAAGAATTTAATCCTAAATTATTAAAAAAACCACAAGTAATTATTGCTAATAAGATGGATGTAGATACTTTTGATGATAATTTATGTAAATTTAAAAAGAAGTTAAATAATAAAGATATAAAAATATTTTCTATTAGTGCCGCAACAAATAAAGGGTTAGATGCAGTATTAGATGAACTTGCAGATTTAATTGATTCAGTACCTAATGTTCCTTTATTTGAAGATGATGCTTTTGAAAGTCATGTTTTATATAAATTTCAAAAAGAGGAACCTTATACAATTGAAAAAGAAGATGAAGATTTATGGATAATAAAAGGTAAAGAAATAGAAAAAGTATTTAAAATGACTAAATTTTCTTCAGAAGAAGGTATGATGAGATTTGCTAAAAAATTACGTAGAATGGGAATAGATAAAAAACTTTCTGAAATGGGTGCCAAAGAAGGGGACCAAGTTAGAATATTAGATTTCTATTTTGATTATAAAGATTAGAAAGAAATATTTATATTTCTTTTTTTAGGAGATGATTTAATGCTTACAGTTGCGACTTTTAATATTAAAAATAATTATAATGATTATGAATATTCTAAATCTCTAGATATTTATAATTTTGTTTTAAAAAATAATATTGATATTTTATGTATGCAAGAAGTTTTTTCTAAATGTAGAAATGACTTAGATAAAATTATTAGTTCTACAGACTATAATTTATATGGAGAATATCGTTATAAAATGAAGATATTTAATCATATAAGTGAAGCTGTATCAATACTTACTAATAAAAAGTTATTGTCAAATAAAACTATTCATCTTCCATACTTACCATCACTATTAAAAAGAGTTTTTACAAGAATTGAGATAAGTACTTCTGATTTTTCTAAAGTAGTTATTTATAATACTCATTTAGATTATATGTTTGATATTGCTAAAAAAAGGCAATTAAAGAAAATAATTAAATATATAAAAAAGGAGTCTTGTCCAGTTATTGTAACAGGAGACTTTAATTTAAAGAATAATAATGATATATATTTAGAATTTGTTAATAATATGAAAGAAATTGGTTTATGTGAAATAGAAATTGATGGAAAGACTTTAAAACAATCTAGAGGAAGACGAGCTATTGATCATATTTTTATATCAAAAGATTTTAAAATCATAAAAAAAGAAATTGTTAAAAATCTTTCTATAAGTGATCATTATCCTGTTTTAATAGAACTTGAAAAGAATAGTAATATATAGTACTATTTGATTATAGAGGTAAGTTTATGAAAAAATTAAAAAATATAGATAAAAATTATTTTATAATAATAGTTTTTTGTTTAATTGCGCTTTACTTAGTTATTCCTGAAAATCATATATTTGGATCTAAAATAGATTGGGTAAGTCAACATATAGTTTTTCCTGATTATTTTAGAAAATTATTTTATTCAACGGGAAATTTATTTCCTAATTTTGCAATGTCTATAGGAGCAGGACAAAATATTTATAATTTTTCTTATTATGGATTATTAAATCCTTTGATTTTATTTTCTTACTTATTACCATTTATTAATATGAGAAATTATATAATTATTATTAATGCATTATTATATATTTGCTTTGGACTTAGTTTATATTATTTTTTAAAATCTAAAATTAGTAGAAATAGTAATTTAGTTACAACTTTAATTATATTAATGGCTGGACCTATATTATTTCATTTTCATAAACATTTTATGTTTGTAGATTATTTACCATTTTTAGTTTTGGGATTATTTGGAACTGATAAATACTTTGATAGTGGGAAAAAATCATTAATTGCGATTAGTACGTTTTTAATGATTATGATTAGTTATTATTATAGCGTTTTAGGAATTGTTGTATTATGTATTTATTCTCTTTATAAATATTTAGAAAAAACTGATGTTATTACTATTAAGAAAATTATAAAAGAGGCATTTAAATATTTAATTCCTATATTTATTGGTGTTTTTATGAGTGGTATTTTACTTCTTCCTACAGCTTATGTATTATTAACTGGTAGAGGGGACGCGACTAATAGTGTTTCTTTAATTAATTATCTTTTACCTAAATTTAATATTACTTCTATTTTATATGATAATTATAGTTTAGGTCTTACTGCAATTTCTGTACTTTCTTTATTTTATTTTATGTTATCTAAAAGAAAAGAAAAGAAGTTTTTAGCGATTATATTTTTAATAATCGTATCTATTCCTATATTTATATATTTACTTAATGGGAAATTATATTTTAGAAATAAAGTTTTAATTCCTTTTATACCTTTATTTGGTCTTATGATTGGTCAATTTATTGATAATATTTTTTATAAAAAAATTGATTTATTTAAAATGATAATAACTGCTATTATTGTTTCTTTGGTATCTATTTTATGTTTATATAATAATATTTTCTTTTATTTAGATATGTTTCTTTTAGTATTAATAATCTATTTTTATTATAAAGATTATACTAATAAAAAGTTTCTTGCTGGGGTACTATTACTTGTTCCTTTAGTTGTATTATTTGTATCTAATAGTGGTGATCTTTATGTTAAAGATAATATTTATAATTCTAATAAATATAATCAAGAAAAAGAAATACGTAATGTTTTAAAAAAAGAGAAGGATTTTGTAAGATTTAATAATTTAGATGATACATTAGAGAATGTAAATGAGGTTTATATTACTAATTATAATCAAGATTCATTATATTCCTCTGTTTCTAATTCACTATATCAGAACTTTTATAAAAAAGTTTTTCATAATGCATTATCATATAGAAATAATCTTGTTATGGCTCAAAATAATGATGTTTTATTTCAAATGTTTATGGGTGTTAAATATATATATTCTACTAAAGGTGTTCCAGTTGGATATCAAAAAATAGATGATAATATCTATAAAAGTGATAATGTAATTCCAATGTTTTATGGAACTTCTTCATTAACAAATAAAAAAATCTTTAATAAACTTAGTTATCCATATAATGTTGGTACATTACTTAATAGTGCAGTAGTATCATCAAAATCTACTAAAGATGTTACAAATAGTATTAAAGAAATAAAATTAGATTATGAAATAGAATCTAGTAAAAATATTGATATTAAAAAGGATGATAAATATTTAAAGATAAAAAGTAAAAAGGATGGTAGGCTTGTATTAAAACTAAATCAAGCTTTAAATAAAGATATTTTAATAATAAGAGTTAAATTAAAAAACACTCCTAGTTGTAATGCAGGTGATGGGGAAATTACAATTAATGGTATTAGTAATGTTTTAACTTGTAAAGAATGGATGTATAAAAATAATAATAAAACATTTAATTATGTTATTTCATCAAATGAAAATTTAGAAAAATTAAATATTAAATT
>CAZYZU010000011.1:2580-10623 GCA_964652065.1 uncultured Muribaculaceae bacterium | reverse complement strand
AATTATGTTATTTCATCAAATGAAAATTTAGAAAAATTAAATATTAAATTTAAGAAGAATAAATATGTTATAGAAAACATTAAAGTATATGAATTAAAATATAGTGATTTATCTGTTATTAAAAATAATTTATCTAAATTTGTTATTAATAAAAAGAAATCATATGGAGATAATATTTATGGCTATATAAATATGAATAATGATGGATATTTTGTTAGTAGTATTCCTTATGATAAGGGATTTAGAGTATATGTTGATGATAAAAAAGTTAAATCAGAAATTGTTAATACAGCTTTTTTAGGGTTTAAGTTAGATAAGGGTGGTCATCATATACGAATTAAATATGTATCTCCTTTATTTAGAGAAGGTGTTTTATTATCAATTATTGGATTATTGTTATTTATGATATTAATTTATTTTGATATAAGAAAAAGAGAAAAATAATTTTCTCTTTTAATTTTCTATTTTTAATTTTTTACCAATTTCTAATTTTTCACATGAATTTAAGGGGAGTATAAATGTATTAAATACTTTTCTTTTATAGTGAATTCTTTTTTCACTTTTTAGATTAGGATACATATAAATGATAGTGTTTTCTTTATCAGTCATAACTACATCAACTCTTTGACAGAAAAAGTAGGTACTTAAGAATTTTCTTTTTTTAAATAAATAACCTTCTTTAAGAGTTTCTAATTGAAATTTCATACATTTATATCTATTAAAAAACCCATTAATTTCATTAATTTCTATTTTCTTTTTTGCTATTTTTATTTTCATATAATCAACTCTTTCAAGATTATTCTAACATAAAGAATATAAATTTACAAACAAGGGGTCTTTAATAAAAATGTTTTTTGTGATAATATATTTATGAATATATTATTATGTATTAAGGAGGAGTAAAAATGAGTGGACATTCTAAATGGGCAACAATTCATAGAAAAAAGGGTTTGATTGATGCGGCTAGAGGTAAAGTGTTTCAAAAGCTTGCTAAAGAAATTTATGTAGCAGCAAAGCAAGGAACACCTGATATTGATCAAAATGCATCACTTCGTATGGTAGTTGAGAAAGCTAAAGCTGCTAATATGCCTAAAGATAATATTCAAAAAGCTATAGATAAGGCAAAAGGAGCAGGAGACGGAGAACATTATGATCAAATAAGATATGAAGGTTATGGTCCTAATGGAGTTGCAGTTATGCTTGATTGTTTAACTGATAATAAAAATAGAACTGCATCTTTTGTTAGAAGTACTTTTACTAAAAAAGGTGGTAATTTAGGTACAGATGGTTCTGTTAGTTATATGTTTGAAAGAAAAGGATCTATCATAATACCAAATACATATGATGAAGATGAAGTAATGTTAACTTCACTTGATAATGGTGCCCTTGATGTAGAAAATGATGGAGAAAATTATAATATTACTACTACTGTTGAAGATATATTAAAAGTTAAAGATGCTTTAATTGAATTAGGTGTCGAAACATTTTTAGAAAGTGAAGTTACTTATTTACCAAATATGGAAGTAGAAGTAGATGATGAGCATAAAGAAAAAGTATTAGAACTTATTGAACAATTAGAAGATTTAGATGATGTTCAAAACGTCTATTTTAATATGAAAGATTAAAATATCTATTGTAGATATTTTTTTTCTTTGCTATAATAAATAATAGGATATATAATAACGGGAGTGAGTATAAATGGGTAAACAAAAAACTACAATTAGAAATAAAAGAAAAATTGGAATTTCTAAATATCAAAATAATGTTATTGATACAAAAGAAGCACATAAACAAATTTCAAGAAGTTTTTCCCGTGAATTAAAACTTACAATTGTATCTATATTTATAGTTACTATAGTTATGATTTCAAGTGCTTTTGCGATTTTTTCATCTATTCAAAAATCTGAAAAATATAACACACTAACAATAGGAACACTAAAAGTAGATTTTACTGATACAGATGAAGATATGGGGAATATTATTAATCTTAATGGGGCATATCCAGAAAGTGATACAGAAGGATTAAAAGAAGAACCTTACTCTTTTAAAATAACTAATTCTGGAACACTTGATGCTAGATATAAAATAAAAATACTAGATGATACTGATATGATAGCAGAAGATGGTTGTCAGGAAAATTTATTAGCAAAAGATAAAATAAGATTAAGTATTAATGGAGAAGAGCCATTTACTTTATCAGATACAATGGCTTCAGAATATGAAGTATCAACAGGAGTTTTAAAAGCAAGTGAAAGTGCTAACTATAACATTAGAATTTGGATAGATGAACAAGCTGGTAATAAAGTTTTAGGAAGTCATTACCATGGTAAAATTGTAGTAGAAAGTGTTAATTCAAAAGCAAAAAACACAAATAAAAATATAGTGGCAGCATATACATATAATGATACAACCTGTATAACAGGAGGAGAAACTACTTGTGTTGAAACTACTTGTTACGAAGATAGTAGTGCTAATAGTTGTGGATCAGGAACAATTATCAAATATGCAGTAAATGATACTGAAGATAAAATCTTTTATGTTCTACATGATGATGGCGAAAACATGACTTTACAACAAAGAGAAAATACACTAAGAAATATAGAGTGGTATTCTACAAGTAATGATAATAGTCAAGGACCAATAACAATCCTTCCACAATTAGAGAGTGCAACAGCAGGATGGACAAATGTAAATGATCAGACTTATACAATGGGAACAACAAACTTTAATAACACCAATGGTTTTACAGGGTGTTCATCAATAAATAGTTGTACAACAAATACATATACACTAGCTGAAAGAACAGGAAAAGCACGAATGATAACTTTACAAGAAGCAGCATCAACAGGCTGTACAACAACATCAAAATCATGTCCAAAATGGATGTATAACTACTTATATCAATCAACTTCTTATGGAGGAAGCGTAGATGATAATAGTCAAACAACAAATTATAATTGGGGATATTGGACAATGTCTGCCTATTCGTCCCACTCTAACAACGCTTGGATTGTGAACCGTTTCGGTTATGCGGGCAGCGACAACACTACTTATACTAGCAGTGGTGCTCGTGCAGTAGTAGTAATAAGTAAATAAAGCAAAGAATTTTTCTTTGCTTTTTTTTTGAAAAGTTAGGGAAAAGTAAAACTTCTTACGAATAATAGAGTAGGAGGAAAAAGATGAACAATAAATTCTATACATGTAAATACGATAGAGCATTCAAAGAAGTATTTATGAAAGAAGAAAATAAAGATATACTAACTAAGGTATTAGAGAGTATATTAAAAGTAGAAATAAAAGAGATAAAGTATTTAAATTTAGAAAGAAATGTAGAAAATATAAAAGTAAAAAGAAAACATCTAGATCTATACTTAGAAACAAATATAGGAAAGATCCAAGTAGAAGTAAATACAAGTGAATCTAGATATGTAAAACCAAGGAATATGTCATATATATGTGATATATATTCACATCATACACTAGTGGGTTGTGAATATAATGAAGAGGTATTAATAATACAAATAAACTTAAGTTATGGAGTAAAAAATAATGAATATATAAGAAAATATATGATAAAAGATGAGAGAGGAAACAGTTATGTAAAAAACTTAATAATATATGAAATAAATATGGAAAAGTATAAGAAACTTTGGTACAATAAAGACAAAGAAGAGATAGATAAGAATAAGTATTTGTTAATGTTAGATTTAGAGACAAAAGACTTAGAGAATCTATCATGAGATAAGGTGGTATCAAAGTATATGAGTGAATTAGAAAGAGTAAATGAGAATCCAGAATTCAGAGAATATATGAGTGCAGAAGAAGATAATCTAAAAATAGAGAATTCCTTAAAAAGAGAATGGAAGGAATCTGAAATTAATGAAAGTAAAATAGAAATAGCTAAGTCATTATTAAAAAACAAAGTTGATATTCAAATAATAGATTCCACTGGCTTATCAAAAGAGGAAATAGAGAAATTAAAATAATAGGTACAAACTATTATTTTTTCTTTACTGTACATTTGTTTGTATTAATGATAAAATGATTATAGGAGATGATTGTATGTATGATTATATAATTGGGCAAGTTACTAGTATTAATTTTAATAGTATTACTATAGAAAATAATAATATTGGTTATTTAATATATGTTTCTAATCCGTTTTCTTATCAAGAAAATAAAGAATATAAAGTGTATTTATACCAACAAATAAAAGAAGAAGATAATAGTTTATTTGGTTTTAAGAATAAAGAAGAGAAAGAATTATTTTTAAAATTAATTGCAGTAAAAGGATTGGGATGTAAAATGGCACTTCCTATGTTTGCAACAGGTTCAACTTCTGGTATAATAGATGCTATTGAAAGAGAAAATATTTTATATTTAAAGAAGTTTCCTAAAATAGGTGATAAATTAGCACGTCAAATTATATTAGATTTAAAAGGAAAATTAAGTAATTTTGATAATAATATAATTAATGATAGTAAAGATGAACTTATTGAAGTATTAAAAGGTCTTGGATATAAAGATAAGGAGATAAAAGTAGTAATTAGTAAGGTTGATTCTTCATTAACAATTGAGCAACAAGTAAAAGAGTCTTTAAAATTATTACTTAAGTAATATTTATGAGAAGTAAAGTAATTAATTTCAATGATAGAATTAAGGAAAAAACATTTGTTAGTAGTAGAACTTTATTTGATCAAGCTGAAAGACAAGGTGTTAATTTGAATTTTTCTATGGAATCATTTCGTAATTTTAATAATAATTTATATGAAATATATCAATATAAACATAACATTTCTAATTATGAATCAGATATGGACTTATTTATAACAAATGCCTTATTAAGAAAATTTGAATCAGAGGAAAAAAATTTAATAATAGAAGATATACTTGATAGTATTTGGGATGTTACAGTAAACAGTGATGAAGTAAATAAAAATATTAAATCAAAATATTTAGGAAAGTTTTATCAAATTTTATAGGAGGAATTAGTATGGCAGCTAAAGAAAATATTTTAAGAAATGTTGAAGTAGAAGATGATGGTATTTTAGATAATTCTATTAGACCTGAGGTATTAGATGAATATATTGGGCAGAGTGATGTAAAAGAAAATATTAAAGTGTTTATTGAAGCTGCTAAAATAAGAGGAGAGGTTCTAGATCATGTTTTATTATATGGCCCTCCAGGATTAGGAAAAACAACTCTAGCATATATTATCGCAAATGAAATGAATACTAGCATTAAAACTGCAAGTGGACCAAGTATAGAAAAATCAGGTGATTTAGCAGCAATTTTATCTACATTAGAACCAGGGGATGTTTTATTTATAGATGAAATTCATAGAATGCCTAAATTTATAGAAGAAATATTATATCCTGCTATGGAAGATTTTACATTAGATATTATTATAGGTAACGATGGTAATAGTAGGAATATTAAAATTGATTTACCACCATTTACTTTAGTAGGTGCAACAACTAGAGCAGGAGATTTAACTTCTCCACTTAGAGATAGATTTGGAATTATTTCTAAATTACAATTTTATAATGAAGAAGAACTTACTCAAATTATTAAAAGAACAGCTAGGGTATTAAATACTGAAATAGATTCTGATGCTGCTATTGAACTGGCACGTCGTAGTAGAGGAACACCACGTATTGCAAATAGACTTTTAAAAAGAGTAAGAGACTTTGCATTAGTTAATAAAGAATCATTTATCAGTGAAAGTATTACTAAACATGCTCTAGATAGATTAAAGGTAGATAAATTAGGGTTAGATGATATTGATCATCAACTATTACTAAGTATTATTAATAAATTTAATGGTGGACCCGTTGGAGTCGATGCCATTAGTAGTACAATTGGAGAAGAAGTAAATACAATAGAAGATGTTTATGAACCATACCTATTACAAAAAGGTTTTATTAAAAGAACTAGTAGAGGAAGAATAGTTACAGAATTAGGATATCAAGCTTTAGGACTTGATAAAAATAGTATGTAAAGGCATCTTAATAAGGTGTCTTTTAATTGAGTTGTATTATATAGTATGGTATAATACTAGCAGATTTAATTTCTATATAGGAGAGAAGTTACATGAAAAATTTATTGATAGACTTCATTATTTAGAAGTAATAGAAGATGGTTTTGAAATGTTTTATGATAAACTTACTGAGGAAAATCAATTAGAAATTCAACAAAAATTAGGAAGATTTGTTCAGTCTTTAAATAAAACAGGATTTGATTATTTGTATGAAAATTTAAAATATAAAGAGCAAGAATATATTGATAAAGAGGGAGTGAGAATATGAAAACAGAAGATTTTGATTACAATTTAGACGAAAAGTTAATAGCACAAACTCCATTAGAGAAAAGAGATTCATCAAGACTTTTAGTTTTAGATAAGGAAACTGGAGAGATTAAACATCAACGCTTTTCTGATATAATTGATTATTTAGAAAAAGGTGATACATTAGTGTTAAATGATACTAAAGTTTTACCTGCAAGATTAATAGGAGAAAAATCTGATACTAAAGCAGTAATAGAAATTCTACTTTTAAAGAATATAAAAGATAATGACTGGGAATGTTTAGTAAAACCTGCTAGAAGAATTAAGGTAGGTACTATGGTTACTTTTGGAAATGGATTATTAAAGGCAAAATGTACTAAAGAGTTAGATGAGGGAATTCGCCATTTTACTTTAATATATGAGGGCATTTTATATGAGATATTAGAACAGTTAGGAACAATGCCACTTCCTCCGTATATTCATGAAAAATTAGTTGATCAATCAAGATATCAAACTGTATATGCAAAAGAAGTAGGAAGCGCTGCAGCACCTACTGCAGGACTTCATTTTACAAAAGATTTATTAGAACAAATTAAACGTAAAGGAATAAATATATGTTATGTGACACTTCATGTTGGTTTGGGAACTTTTAGACCTGTTGGGGTTTCTAATATTAAAGAACATAAAATGCATAGTGAATACTATCATATGAGTAATGAGGTAGCTAAAGTGTTAAAAAATACTAAGAAAAACAATCATAAAATAATATCAGTAGGTACTACAAGTACTAGAACACTTGAGACAATTATGACTAAATATAATAATTTTGTTGAATGTAGTGGCTGGACAGATATATTTATTTATCCAGGCTATAAATTTAAGGCAATTGATTCATTGATAACTAATTTTCATTTACCAAAGTCAACATTATTAATGTTAGTATCAGCTTTAGCAGGACGTGAAAATATTTTAAATGCTTACAATATAGCTGTTAAAGAAAAATATAGATTCTTTTCATTTGGAGATGCAATGTTTATAAAATAAAGGAGAAATAAAATGGCGATTAATTTAAGAGATTTAGCTTTAGAAAATTTAAATATGAGTAATACTGATCATTACTTATTAATTAAAAGAAATAGTAGAGATGAAGATTCTATTAAGTATGTTTCTAAAAATATGGAAAAATTTGTTAGTGAAGGAAAAACTAATGAATTTGAAGATGGGAAAACTTATATATTAAAAGATCATGACAAAATTGTTGGTTTTATTGGTAGTAAGAAAATTAAATCAAATGGAATTTTAGAACTTTGGTATAATATTGATAAAAATGAAAGAAATAATGGTTATGCTACAAAAATGTTAGAAGAAGTTACACCATATTTAATTGAAAATGTTGATGGATTAGAAGATATTGAGTTAAAAATTAATAAATATAATCATCCAAGTAAAAAATCTGCAGAAAATGCAGGATATAATTTATATGATATATGTGATGATACAATTAACTATCGTTATTTTGGGAGTGGGAAAATAAAATGAAAATAAAATATAATTTAGAAAAAAAAGAAAAGAATACAAAAGCAAGATTAGGTAAGATTGAAACTAATTATGGTACTTATGATACTCCTATGTTTATGCCTGTTGGAACAAAAGCTACAGTTAAAAGTTTGACTCCTGAACAAGTAAAGGATTGTGGATCAGGGATTGTTTTATCTAATACATCTTCACCAGGTCTTAACCATAAATGATATGTATTA
>CAZYZU010000011.1:0-2570 GCA_964652065.1 uncultured Muribaculaceae bacterium | reverse complement strand
AATTTATGAATTATGATGGACCTATACTTACTGATAGTGGTGGGTTTCAAGTTTTTTCACTTGCTAAAAATAAGAAAAAAGATATTACTGAAGAGGGAGTTCATTTTAAAAGTCATATTGATGGTACAAAACTTTTCTTAACACCTGAAAAATCGATTGAGATTCAAAATAAATTAGATAGTGATATTGCGATGAGTTTTGATGAATGTCCTCCATATCCTGTAACTTATGATTATATGAAAAAATCAGTTGATAGAACACTTCGTTGGGCAAAAAGAGGTAAGGATGTCCATAATAATCCTAATCAAGCTTTATTTGGTATTGTTCAAGGTGGAGAGTTTACTGATCTTCGTGAATATAGTTGCAAAAAAACAGTTGAAATGGATTTTGATGGATATTCAATAGGCGGTACTTCAGTTGGTGAAGGAAAAGATGTTATGTACAAAATGGTAGATGACGGAGTAAGATTTCTACCTGAAGATAAAGTAAGATATTTAATGGGAGTTGGAGATCCTATTGATATTATTGAAGGTGTTATTAGAGGTATTGATATCTTTGATTGTGTTTTACCAACTAGAATAGCAAGACATGGTCAAGCTTTTACAAGATGTGGTAAGATCAATTTAAATAATGCTAAATTTATACAAGATTTTACTCCAATTGATAATGAATGTGATTGTTATTGTTGTAAGAATTATACAAAGAGTTATATTCGTCATTTAATAACAACTGATGAAATGCTTGGAGGCACTTTACTTTCTATTCATAATATTAGATTTTTAATTAAACTTACTGAAGAAATTAGGCAAGCTATAAAAGAGGATAGATTATTAGAATATAAAGAAGAATTTATAAATAAATATGAAAATAAAAATACTGAAAATTAATTCAGTATTTTTTTTTAGAATTTTCTATATAGGCCAATTGCTTTACCAAGAATTGTTACTTGATCTAAAATAATTGGTTCCATTGTATCATTTTCTGGTTGTAATCTAAAATAACCATCTTCTTTATAAAAAGTTTTTACAGTTGCTTCGTTATCTTTATTCATTGCAACTACTGTATCACCATTTTTTGCTGTTGTACATCTTTCAACAATTAGAATGTCTCCATCATAGATACCAACATTAATCATTGATTCACCACTTACTTTTAAAGTGAATACTTCTTTTTTATTTGCAATTAAATTTGCAGGTAGTGAAAAGTATTCATCTGGAACTTCTATTGCTTCTATTGGAGTACCAGCGGTTACTTTTCCAAGTAGAGGTACTTCAACAACATCTTCATCTTTTTCTAAATATTCATTTGGAACATTGATTTCTATAGTTCTATTTTTTCCATTTCCTTTTCTTATATATCCCTTTTCTTCTAATTTAGTTAAGTGAAAATGAATAGTAGCAGGAGAATGTAGATTTGCTTCTTCTCCAATTTCTCTAACAGTAGGTGGATAACCATTTTTGGCAACTAGTTTTTTTAAAACATCTAATATAAATTCTTGTCTATTAGTTAGTTTTTCCATTGTTTTCCTCCTTATAAATTAAGTTTAACATTCCAAGTGTAAAATGTCAAACAAATGTTTCAAAAATAGATTGACACGAACGATTGTACGATATATAATTAAAGTACAAAAGAAAGGAGAGATGTATGATGATGAAAATAGTAAAAAAAGGAATGGTTGTAATATCAGTTTATTTGGTTGCGGTAGCTTGTACATTCTTAGTTACTAATAGAGTTCAAGAATTAGATTCTAATAGTCATTTAAGAAATACAAATAAAGCATTATCTATTAATTTAGCAAGATAAACTTTTGGTAATATGTTATAATAAATACTAGGTGATTAAAATGAAGAAAGTTATACTAGTAGATGGGAATAATTTATTATTTAGAAGTTATTATGCGACAGCATATCAAGGTGTTATCATGAGAAATTCTAAAGGTTTTCCTACAAATGCATTATATGGTTTTATAAATATGATTAACAAAATCTTAAAAGAGGAAGAACCTAGCTATATCTTAGTTGCGTTTGATAAAGGGAAAACTTTTAGACATGATAAATATGAATCTTATAAGGCTGGTAGAGTGGAAATGCCTGAAGATTTAAAATTACAATTTCCTAAAGCAAAAGAAGTTCTTGACGCAATGGGAATTAGACATTTTGAAATAGATAATTATGAAGCAGATGATATTATAGGAACTGTTTCAAAGATGGTAGATGAAGAAGATGAATTTATTGCGACAATTGTAAGTAGTGATAAAGATTTATTACAATTAATTAGTGACGATGTAGATATGAAATTATTAAAACAAAAAGACTATATTCGTTATAATAAAGAAACATTCTTTGAAGACTATGGAATACAATATTGGGCTTCTGGGAAGAATGTTCCAGATGGAGCTTGTAATACACAATGTTGCCATTGTGACGATAGAAGCAACCATTTAGTCTGGAATAACACATCAACTTATTGTTGGAGATGTGGCAAGCATTCACTATTTTCTAGTATAAAA
The DNA here is from genome assembly GCA_964652065.1 of uncultured Muribaculaceae bacterium. Lineage (GTDB taxonomy): Bacteria > Bacillota_I > Bacilli_A > RF39 > UBA660 > UMGS995. The sequence goes on along the minus strand of CAZYZU010000011.1, from coordinate 61 downwards.
GAATTATTGGGTTGTGATAACAAAACAGTATTTTCTATATTGAAAGAAAAATACAACATTC
>CAZYZU010000010.1:0-20574 GCA_964652065.1 uncultured Muribaculaceae bacterium | reverse complement strand
AACATATTTCTATGTTCTTTTTATTTAGTGTGAACTTTAAAGGTATTATAATCAACTACTCTCTTTTTTAGATTAATTTATCTAGTACACTCTTCCCTATCTCAGGTTTTTCTAAATCAAAGTTATCAGCAATAGTTGCACCAATATCAGCAAAAGTATCAAGAACTGGTAATCTTTTAGGATCATTAAAACCTCTACTATAAAATATTACTGGTACATTTTCTCTAGTATGATCACATCCATCAAATGTTGGATCATTACCATGATCTGCTGTAATAATTAATAAATCATCAAGTTCTAATTTATTTAACATCATAGGTATTTCTACATCTAACTCTTCTAATGCTTTAGCATAACCAGCTGCATCTCTTGTATGGCCATATAAACTATCAAAATCTGCTAAATTAGCCATACAAAGTCCTGTAAAATGTTTATCCATTATATCAGTTAATTTATTAATTGTTTCCATATTTGATGTTGCTTTGATACTTTTATTAATACCGGTACCATCAAATATATCATTCATTTTACCTAAAGCTATAACATTATACTTATCCTCAGCAAGATAATCTAATATCGTCTTTTTAGGAGGTTTAACAGCATAGTCTTTTCTACCACTATTAGAGAATTTATAATTACCATCACTTCCAGTAAACGGTCTTGCAATAACTCTCCCTACTCTCCAGTCTTCTCTCAAAGTAATAGCTCTAATTTTTTCACAATATTGATATAAAGTAGAAACTGGAATAACATCTTCATGAGCAGCAACTTGTAAATCAGAATCAGCCGACGTATAAATAATTAATGACCCATAATTTAATTGTCTTTCGCCTAACTCTTTAATTATTTGATCATTGTTACAACAAACATTACCAATTACACGTCTACCAGTAACTTGTTCAATTCCATCTAAAAGTTCTGTAGGAAAACCTTTATTAAAAGTTTTAAATTCTATATTATTGGTAATACCCATCATTTCATAATGACCATTCAATGTATCTTTTCCAGCATTATTAGGTTTAGCCATAGTATAATAAGCATCTACATTATTATTTTCACTCATATTAATTGTATCTAAAAAACCTATTTTCTTTAAATTAGGTACAAATAAATCACACGATTCTTTTATATGGCCAAGAGTATTTGCTCCAACATCTCCATATTTAGAAGCATCTTCTGCTTCACCTACTCCAAGAGAGTCTAATACCATTAAAAATATTCTTTTAAATCTCATAATTAATCTCCTTTATGTTCTCTAGGATGAAATTCAGTATAATCCTTATGAACTTTTTCATCACTAACATGTGTATATATTTTAGTCGTTGAAATATCAGAATGTCCAAGTAATTCTTGTATACTTCTTAAATCAGCTCCATGAGCAAGTAAATGTGTTGCAAAAGAATGTCTAAGTGTATGAGGTGATATTCCTTCATCTAAACCTTGTTTTTTCAAAATAGATTTTAAATTCTTAAAAAATCCTTGTCTAGTCATTCTTTTACCATGATTATTCAAAAACAATGCATCAGTATGTTCTTTCTTTAACATTGAACTTCTCTTATCTAAATATAAATTTAAATAATAAATACTATATTCACCAACAGGTACAATTCTCTCTTTACTACCTTTACCAACAATTCTAATAATACAATTAGTAAAATCAATACTATGAATATCTAAACTAATCAGTTCAGATACTCTAAGTCCTGCACCGTACATCAATTCTATCATAGCTTTATTACGATAGTCAAATGCCGTATCAAGCGATATATCAAGCAATTTATCAATATCTTCCATACTAATTACTTTAGGAATCTTTTTAGAAAGTTTAGGTCTAGATATATTTTCAGATACATCTTCTTTAATAACTTTTGTTTTAAATAAATAAGAATGAAAATTCTTTATAACTGTTAAGTTATGCGCAATAGTAGAACTAACATCCAAATCAGTCTCAATCCTGTATTTTAAAAATTCTTCAATATCTTTTGTAGAAATATCAGAAATCATATCTATATGCTTATTTTCTAAATAATTTTTATATACATTTAAATCATAAGTATATGAAGATTTAGTTTTATCAGATAGTCCTTTTTCAAAAGTACAATAATTAACAAAATCTTCTATAGCGATATCCATTCTCATTTAAAACACCTATATACATTATATAACAATAATCATTATTTTACAAAGAATAACACTATTTATATTATAGTTAGAATAATTAAAAATAACTTAATTTTATGATATAATAACTCTAGGTGATAAATATGAATAAACCATTAGCGCTAAAACTTGCCCCTCAAAGTATTAAAGATGTATTAGGACAAGATCATTTAATTGGAAAAGGCAAAATAATTACAAATTTAGTTAAAAATAAAAAAATTTTTTCAATGATTTTATACGGTAAACCTGGTATTGGAAAAACATCAATTGCAAATGCTATTGTAAATGATCTTGATGTAAAATATAGATTCTTAAATGCTACAATTAATAATAAAAAAGATTTTGATATCGTAATAGAAGAAGCTAAAATGTATGGTGGCCTAGTTTTAATAATGGATGAAATTCATAGATTAAATAAAGATAAACAAGATCTACTTCTTCCTCAATTAGAAAGTGGATTAATAACACTTATTGGAATGACTACATCAAACCCATATCATTCAATTAATCCAGCAATTAGAAGTAGATGTCAATTATTTGAACTTGAACAACTAGAAGAAAAAGATATTGAAAAAGGTTTAAAAAGAGCTCTAAAGCACCCTGATTTAGAAGGAATAAAGATAGATAATAAAACTATTAAACTAATTGCTAAATTATCAGGTAACGACTTAAGATATGCTTATAATCTTTTAGAAATAGCCTTCTACTCTACTGATGATAAAACAGTAACAGAAAAAGAAATAAGAAATATAAATAGTAAACCAGCTTTCTTTTCAGATAAAAATGAAGATGGCCATTACGATGTTTTATCAGGTCTTCAAAAATCTATTAGAGGAAGTGATGTTGATGCATCTCTTCACTATCTAGCAAGACTTGTTACAGAAGGAGATTTAGATTCAATATATAGAAGACTTAGTGTTATTGCGTATGAAGATATAGGTCTTGCTAACCCAGCAATTGGTCCAAGACTTGATGCTGCAATAAACGCATGTGAAAGAACTGGCCTTCCAGAAGGAAGAATACCTTTAGGTACAATCGTTGCTGAAATGGCTCTATCACCAAAAAGTAATACAGCTCATATTGCTTTTGATGAAGCCTTAAAAGATATAGAAGATGGTAATGTTGGAGCCCTTCCAAAACATTTAAGAACATCATCCGATGAATATATTTACCCGCATGATTTTAAAGGCGCTTATGTCGTTCAACAATATCTACCAGATAAATTAAAAAACAAAAAATATTATCATCCTAAAGATATAGGGTATGAAAAACAAATAAAAGATATTTATGAAAGATTAGAAAAAATAAAGAAACAAAATTAATTGTTCCTTTATTTTTTTATATTATTGATATTTTTATTTTCTTTAACAGTAGAATAATATTTAGAGATAAATTGATTATCATCTACTTTTATTTCTTCTATTAATTCTAAATTTAAACTATCTTTAAATAAAACAATTTCTCCTTGTCTATCACTATTAGTAAGTTTTAATCCCTTAGAATTATTACCACATAACATATCAAGAGAATCATCATATGTATTAACAATAGAATAAGGAGTTATAAGTACTGGTGTTCCTTTTTTTAAAGATATTTGATAAATCCTATTAACTTTAAAAGTATCTAAGAAATCTTCAACTATATCCATATTAATTGAAGTAGATACTAAATTACCCATAGATAAATTATATTCCTTATCGTTATAACTACACCCTCTGTATACAATTAAATCGTCACTTAATACCATTTTATTTTTAATATTTTCCAATGAAAAATATACATCTTTAATACTATCAATAAAAGTATTTATATTAGAAAAATCTATACCTTTAAAAATAGAATGTTTAATAAACATATTCTTAGGATCATTTATTTTTTCTTTATATAATTCATATTTATTTATAAACTGATCTTTATTATTAAGTTGATTAAAAATATTAAAAGAATCTAAATTATTTAAATCATCTATACTAGAAAGACTATTTATATGGAAGAATAAAGAAGATTTATAAATATTAATATTATTTTTTTCTTTATCAGTTAATACATTATATTGTTTTAATAAATCTTTATAAATATCCTCTTTTTTCATATATCCTCCTATAAATTAATAATTAACATATCTATTGCCATATTTGTATCAAGTCTTCCACTTTTTATATTTAAATCTATATTAGCTAATTTATTAACAAAATCATATATTTCATCATAAGTATAATTATATATACTTTCTTTAGCTTTTTTAACTTGATAAGGACTTTTTAGATTCAAACTAGAAGCAATTTCTTGATTAGACATATTAGTCTCAGCTAATAATTTAACTTGGTGTATTAAACGTATTTGAGAGGTCATTAAACCAATTATTGAGTTAGAATCAACACCATACTCACATAACTGTCTATATCGTTTTAAAGCCCTCTTCTTGTCCTTTGAAATAATATCTTTAATTAAAGCAAAAAGTATCTCATTAGAGTCCCCTAACTTTTTAACAACCAACTCTTTAACATCATCATAAGAAATAACCTTCTCAGAAATTCTAAAAGTCATTAACTTCCTACACTCACTATTAATCCTAGTAATATCATTATTACATAATTCAATAAGTAAATTAATACTAGAATTATCTATCTTATAAGATGCAAGTAAAGAAGATGCAAATCTATAAGGATCAATAGAAATACTAATAATATCAATATTTTTATTTTTCTTTAATTCTTTAACAAGATTAAGTCTATTATCAAGTTTTTTTACAGTTAATATAAGTAAATTATCACTATTAGAATTATCTATATATTTAAATAAATGTTTTAATTTTTTATCATTTATATCATTAAATACATTTTTAATAATAATAACTTTCTTATCACTTAAAAAACTATAAGTGTCAAGATCCTCCAAAGCATTATCTAATAATACTTCTTCTAAGTCATATTCTCCAATATATTTATCATTAAAACCATTTTTATTTATTAAATCTTTAATAGTAGTTTCTAAAGAAAGAGAATCACTACTTTCTAATAAATAATTATTTTTCATTAGTAATTTCTTTCTCTACATATTCGTAAATTTCTTTTAATTTAGAAATATCTTTTCCTCCACCAGATGCAAAAGTAGGACTTCCTCCTCCATTTCCACCTGCAGCAAGTGAAACTTCTTTTATAATAAATCCAGCATTAACAGATGATGTACTTCTCGCAATAAAGTTAATACTACTGTTATTTTTTATATTACTAAAGAAAACAAAACCTTTTCCCATATAATTAACTAAACTATCAGCTATAGCTTTTAATAAATTCATATCCATTCCAGCTGTTTCCATAATAAGACCTTTAATTCCATCATAATCTTTAATTTTTTCTTTATAAAAATCTAAATTTGATAATGCTTTTTCTTGTTTTAGATCAAAATATCTCTTTTCAAATTCCTTAACTTCTTCTTTTACATAAGCAAGTTCATTTTTATTAAAGATAATATCTTTATACGACTCAGGTTTAGAATTATCTATATCTACATCAAAATCAATCTTTATATTTTCATTTTTAGCTTGAGCCATAATATCTTTAACTTTCATTAAAAGTTTAACTTCTTCATCATTATAAGGTTTAATCACATCAAAAAGTAATGAATCAATCTTACTACCTGTAGCAGCTTCTATTCTGTAAACATTACTTCCTTTTGATTCAACATTATAGATAGCAAATTTATGAATATCACGAGTATTATTTGCGTGAGTACCACCACAAAGTTCAATAGATTTACCAATTTTAACAACACGAACTGTATCACCATATTTTTCACTAAATAAGGCCATAGCTCCCATTGAACGAGCTTTATCTATTGGCATAACTTCTGTCGCAACAATAATATCTTGATTAATATAATTATTAACAAAATCTTCTACTTTAATAATTTCTTCATCAATAAGTTTTCCAGGATAAGTAAAATCAAATCTAAGTCTTTCATCATCAACATAACTACCTGCTTGTTTAATATCCTTAGAAACAATTGTTTGTAATGCAAGCTGAAGAATATGAACACTAGAATGATTTGCTTCTATTCTACGACGTTTATCTTTATCTATAATAATTTCACAATCATCATTAACATTAATAACTCCATCTAAAAGTCTAACTTTATGAATATGTTGTCCATTAGGTCCTTTAAAAACATCAACTACACGGGCTTTAAAACCTTTACCAATGATCATACCGGAATCGCTAACTTGTCCACCAGACTCTGCATAAAAGCATGTTCTTTTTAAAGCAATATATCCATCATGATCAAGCTTCTTTTCTAAATTATCTTTAGAAAAAATTGCTAAAACATTACTTTTTAAACGATAAATACCATATACAAATTTAGATTCCTTAGTAAAATCTAATAAAACTTTCTTTTGACTTGCCATAGATGCTTTAGATCTAGAACTCTTTTTAGCAAGTTCTCTTTGTTTATCCATATATTTATCAAATTCATCTTTATTAGTAGTAAATCCTACTTCATCTAAATATTCTAAAGTAAGTTCAAAAGGAAAACCATAAGTATCATATAATCTAAAAGCCTCTTCCCCACTAATTGTCATATCCTTAGAATTTTTAATTGCCTCTTTTAATCTTTTTTCTCCAGCATCAAGAGTCTTTAAAAATAATTTTTCTTCTTCTAATACAAGAGCCTCTATTACAGGTCTCTTTTCTACTAAATTAGGATAAAATTCTCCCATAATATCAACTACATCAGATACAAGTTTAAACATAAATGCATCATTTAAATTATAATGTCTTCCCATCCTAACACTACGACGAAGAAGTCTTCTTAATACATAACCTCTACCAACATTTTCAAAACTTGCTCCATCAGATAAAGCAAAAGTAATAGCTCTAATATGATCAGCAATAACTTTAAACTCTTTTTGAGAATTATATAAAACACCAGTTAATTCTTCTATATGTCTAATAATAGGTGTAAATAAATCAGTATCAAAATTACTATCAGCATCTTGGAAAATACAGCACCATCTTTCAAGTCCAGCACCTGTATCAATATTTTTATTTGGAAGTTCTTTATATTTTTTTCTATCTACTCCCTCTTTTGAATTAAATTGAGAAAAAACATTATTCCAAATTTCTATATATCTTTCTTGTTCTTCATCATTTTTAAATTTTTCTAAAGCAGTTCCATCACTATCATATTTTTCTCCACGATCAAAGAAAAGTTCAGAATCAGGGCCACAAGGTCCTTCTCCTATTTCCCAGAAATTATCTTCAAGCTTAATAATATGATCTTCAATAAATCCAACTTCAACCCATTTATTATATGCTTCAATATCCTCAGGATAAACTGTAACATAAAGTAAATTTTTATCAATATCAAACCACTCAGGAGATGTTAATAATTCAAATGAATATTCAATTGCTTCATCCTTAAAATAATCACCTACTGAAAAGTTTCCCATCATTTCAAAGAAAGTTTGATGTCTTTTTGTAACTCCAACATTTTCAATATCATTAGTACGAATACATTTTTGAATACTAGTAATCCTTCTAGCATCAGGAACAACTGATCCATCAAAATATTTTTTTAATGGTGTTACGCCTGCATTAATCCATAAAAGACTATCATCATTAATTGGAACTAAAGGTGCTGATGGAAATATTTTATGTCCTTTACTAACAAAAAAATCTAACCACATTCTTCTAATTTCATTACTACTCATTTTTCTCATTTTAATTCCTCCTTAACAATTTTTTTAGCATCATTTTCAAGAGATTCTAAATCTGTATTTATAACTTTTATATCATAATCATCATAACTATTTAATGCTGTTTCAGTAATATGTTTTTGTTCCAGATCAGTTAATTCACTTACAAGTTCAGATCTTTTTATATGAATCTTTTTCATATCAGGATAAACCATAGATACATTAGAAAATTCTAATGGAAGTCTAACATCACAAACAATCGCAATATCATAGAAATTATCTAACACTTCCATATCTTCTAATAATCTATTTATAAAGAAAAGTTGTTTTCCCATCTTTTCGCGAATAATATCAGTTCCAAGCTGTTGAAGAAGAGTTCTAGGTTTAGTTTCATCTCTTCCATCCCAACCAAAATAATCTATCGCAAAATGCTTAATATAGTTTCCTATATGCATAATACATGTCTTTTTTCCATTTTCTTCAAAATACTTTTGCATAAAACCCGCTAAAGTATCTTTCCCATTTCTAGCCTTACCACCTATCATATAAACTTTCATAATTATTCTCCTTTTCATACAAATAAAAGACCAATAATTAGGAGGACATAATGCCCGGTACCATCCTAACTTGGTCTTAATTTAGATAACGGTCTTCCCGAAAAAACTCCAAAGTAGCTTTCATAGAATATTTATGTTAATTTACACCACCATTAACTCTCTACAATAAATATAATCTATTACTTTTCTTTATCAACGTTTTATTATTCACCTTTAATTTTTTTCATTACATCAACTTTTTCATCAACGAATGAGAAAATAACTTTTAATGTTGCGATAACTGGTGTCGCAACAATCATTCCTATGATACCAAAGAAATGTTGAAAAATCAATAGCCCAAGCATAATTGTTACAGGATGTAATTTCATCGCATGTCCCATTATCAATGGTTGATAAAAATTATTTTCTAAAAGTTGTACAATTACAATCGCAACTATACAGAAAATTCCTGTAAGAGGTGATATTGTAAATCCAACTATTACTGCAGGTATCGCCCCAATATATGGTCCAAAGTAAGGAATTATATCAGTTAAAGCACAAAATAATGCAAATACTAAAGGTGCTTTTAAACCAATTATAGTTAAACAAATACTTTGAGAAATAAATACTAAAAACATTACTGATAAAACGCCCATAACATATTCTCTTAATGAATGATTAATTCTAGTACCTAACTCTTTAGCATTTTTTCTCCATGATCTAGGCATAAATTTAATAATTACTCCATTAACTTTATCAAAGTCATATAACATATAAAACCCTATCATAATACCTAAAACAATAAACATACCGCCACTAAATAGGCTTTTGAAAAAGCTAATCAACATATTTGGTAAACTAGTAGTAAGATTATTACTAAACATCTCTAAATACGCAAAAATTTGTGTTTTAACAGATGTTAAATCAAGACCATGGTTACTACTAAATGAATTAACAATATTAGAAATAAAGTTTTTAGCATCAACTAAAATACTAGGTATTGTCTTAACAAATTCTTTTATTTGATTAACAAAAGATGGAGTCATTACAAATAGTAATAAAGCCAAAAGTCCAAAAAATACTAAATAAACTAAAATACATGAAACTACTCTAGGTATTTTTTTCTTAGTTAAAAAAGTCACTAACGGATCGAATAACCAAGCAAGAACAAGTCCAATAAATACAGGAGATATTACAATTAATACTTCTTTTATAATACCAAATATATTTAAAGTTCTAAGTAGATAAAGACATAAAACAACAACCGCTATAACAGTAACTGTAAGTCCAATCTTTAAAAGTCTTTTACTAATAGAAATTACTTCATTTAACCCTTCAATATCAATTTTTTTATCTTTGTTTAATTTCATAAAACCACTCCTATCATAATTATAACATATTTAAACCTAAAGTAAATTAAATTTAAAGAAAAAGAACTATCCCCAAGGAATATCTTTAGGAGATGTTCTTTTCTTATTAATTTTTTCAGAGGTGATTTTACCACTATTCATTCTAATTATTCTATCACCTATTAAACTAATACCAGGATTATGAGTAATTATAATCATTGTAGTTTTATATTTTTCATTTATATCAATTAAAGCCTCTAATACTTTTTTACCAGTTACTTCATCAAGTGCACCAGTAGGTTCATCACAAAACATTACTTTAGAATTTTTAGCAATAGCTCTTGCAATACTAACTCTTTGTTGTTCTCCGCCAGACAATTGATGCATATATTTATTTCGATGTCTTTTAAGACCAACTGTATTAATAATATCATCTACATTAGCCTTATTTTTACCAAGATTTGCTCCTACTAAAACATTTTCATAAACATTTAAATGTTCAAGTAAATTATAAGTTTGAAAAATAAAACCAATATTTTTCTTTCTAAATTTAGTAATTTTATGATCACTAAACTTAGAAATTAACTCATTATCAAAATAAATATTACCACTATCAGACTTATCAAGACCAGACATACAGTTAAGTAATGTAGTCTTACCAGATCCACTAGGTCCAAGTATTACAACAATTTCTCCTTCATTAATATCAAGAGAAACTCTATTAAGTGCATAAGTAGTAGCAGATCCCATTTTATATTTTTTAGTAACTTTTTCTAATTTAATTATACTCATATCTTCACCTATTCTCTTTTTAAAGCAACAGCAAGTGGTACTTTATTTAAGACCTTTCTAGATAGTAATAATGCAATATAATAAGCAACAAGTAATCCAATAAGTCCTATAATCGCAATAACAGGATCAAGTGTAATTGGAATAGTCATAGACATATCACCTGCTAAAGAATTCATAATAATTTCTAATAATTTAATCATTGCTGGAATACTAAGTAAATAAGAAATTATAATAATAGGAGTATAAATATTTAAAACAATACCTGATATTTCCTTATTTTTATAACCCATAACTTTCATTAAAGAAATAGTTTTCTTATTTTCTTCAACAACAATATTTGCTATAACACCAATTATAATTAATGCCATAATAGATGCAAATAAGATAACTACATAAACACTAGCGTTATAAACATCTAATTGCTTTTTAATATTATTTTTCAAATCTTTAAAATTAAGAACAGTAGCAATTTTTTTAGAATCATCACTAGATAATTTATCTAAATTATTAAATTTCTTATCTTTAGAAATAATAGTAGTATAAACATTTTTATTATAACCAATCTTCTTACTAAAACCTTCTCTATTAACATAACCCGCAACATTCATAAATTCTTCACTTATACCAGCTATTTTATATTTAATACTATTATTATCATCTATTTTACAAACTAATGTATCTCCTATTTTTAAATCATATAAATTCTCCATATTAGAATTTATAATTATAGAATTATCATTCCTAATTTTATCAATAAGATTATTATTTTTACTATCTTTAATTTTCATATATTTAGAATCTAAATCCATACCCGTAATAGAAATAGTAACATCATCATCCATCTTTTTAGTTTTACCATTTTCTTTAATTACTTTATCAATATATAAATTACTAGAAATTATATAGTCTCCATCTGCATTAAGTTTTTCATTTTCAATTTGATTCATATATACCATATAATCATATTTCATTCCAGAAAAAGATTTTTCAACTACATTGTCCATTAAATTCATACCTATTAAAGTAAGAACTATAAGCATACCTGTAAAAAATGATGTTAATGAAACAACAAGTAATTTTGGAACAGATCTAAAAGCTAAACTATATTTAAAACGATATTTAAATGGAAGTTTTTTAGTTAACTTATTAGTAATTTTTGAAAATAAATTAACTTTTAGATTGCTTCCCTCTTTTAGTAAATCAAGAGGTTTCTTTCTAAGCATAAAGATTGCAATTAAATAACTAAGTATACTAAGAAAAACAATAGGAATTAAAATAGATGTTGCCAAATACTTTAAATCAATAGAAAAGTTAGATAAAGGTACTAAGAAATAACTTACATAAATTGATGCTATAGAACTATGAAGTAAAAGACCAATTGTATATCCAAGTAACCCTCCTATAATAGAACCAATTACAGGATAAACTAAATAACTAACTGCAATTGAAAATCTACTATAACCAAGAGATTTTAAAACACCTATCTGAAGTTTTTCATCATCTATTCTTTTTTTAGTAACTATAACAATTATAAATATAGAAACCCCAAGTAATAAATATAAGAAATATTCTGCAAATAAACGATCAGTTTTAAATTCAAGTTGTAAAGCAGCAATTCTTCCAAGTCTAGTAATTGTAAAAGTACTCATAGTAATAGATTTATCATCACCATTATTAGTAAGAATTTTAAGCATATTATCATCACTAACTTTTTTAGAAAAATCTATTTCTTGGTCAAGTTCAAAAGCTCTTTTAACACCCTTTTTATAAAATATTGAAAAAGTTTTTTCTTCTGTACCACTAATATCTTTATAATTGTCATTATTTATATAAACAATATTGTTAGTTTCCTCATCAAAAACAGGAACTGAATAAGCAACTAAAGGATATATATAATCAGGTGCATAAGTAAATCCAACAATTTTATATTTAGTATCACCTATTTTATAATCATCACCTATTTTTAAATTATGAGCTTCTGCATATTTAGGAAGTATCGTAATTTCTTTATCATTTTTAGGAAGATGACCTTTAACTAAATAAGCTTTATTTATATTTTTATCTTCATTATATGGAATAACTTTTAAATAAGTATCACCATTTTTTAAAGCCTTACTAATATCTTGTTCATAATTAAAATTATACTTATCTTTTATACTATCAAGTTTTTCTTTTTGTAAATCAATAAGTGCATCATATTTAGAAAAAATACTAGATAATTGATAAGAGAAAACTGTACTGTTAAGTGGATTATCACTACTATCTAAATCCATCTTTAAAGCGAATTTATAAGTATTAATAATAAATTTCTCATCACTAGTCATATTACTTAATTTATCATTAATAATAGAATCTATTTTCTCGCTTGAAATACTCTTATAATCAATATTAACATCAACACTTAAATATTCAACATTTTGTTGGTCTAAATAACTATAGTATCTATCTTCCATTCTATCAAGAGCCATATTCATAGATGTAAATATCGCAGTAGACAATGTAACCATCAAGATAATACCAAGCATTTGAATTTTCTTTTTCTTTAATCCTTTTAAAGAATTTAGAAATAATAACCTCATTAAGCCCACCTCAAATCTTCAGCATCACTTGTCTTTTTATTTTTAATAACTTCAACAATTCGACCACTGTTCATTTTTATTACCGTATTAGCCATAGATGCAATTGAAGGATTATGAGTTACTATTATCATCGTAGTTTTATATTTTTCATTTAAATCTTGTAAAAGAGCTAAAACCTTCTTACCAGTTTCCTCATCAAGGGCACCAGTTGGCTCATCACAAAATAATACATCAGGATTTTTAACAAGACTTCTTGCTATCGCAACTCTCTGCATTTGACCACCAGATAATTGATATGGATATTTATTTTTTTCTTTTGAAAGTAATACTGATGAAATCACTTCATTTATATTCAATGGTTTATTAGATAATTCAGCTCCAAGTTCAATATTTTCATTAATTGTTAAATTTGAAATTAAATTATAACTTTGAAAAATAAATCCTAAATGTTCTTTTCTATAATTAGTAAGTTCAACCTCATCCAATTTATCTATTCTTTTATCATAATAATAAATCTTACCTTTACTAGGACTATCAATTCCCGATAATAAATTTAACATTGTACTCTTTCCTGATCCACTAGGTCCAAGAATAACAACTATTTCTCCCTCATCAATAGTTAATGATACATCTTCTAATGCATGATTAAGTCTATCATTAAATTTATAAGTTTTATAAATATTTTCTAATTTGTATATAGTCATAACATCCTCCTACTAAGCAAATTATATCATATAATAGAATTTTTAATAAATATAAGTTATAATATATTTGGTGATTACATGTATATTATAGATAAAAATATTAAAAAAGAATTAATAATTAAAAATTCACGCTTTATTACTATCTTATTAAAGATAACTGATAAAAATGAAATAAATGAATTAATTACTAATTTAAAAGATGAATATCCTAAAGCAACTCATTATTGTTATGCCTATATAATTGATAATTATAAAAAAACAAGTGATGATGGAGAACCAGGGGGAACTGCAGGAATGCCTATTTTAAACATCTTAGAAAAGAATGATCTAACAAACGTTTTAGCCGTAGTAGTAAGATACTTTGGAGGTATAAAACTAGGTGCAGGAGGTCTTGTAAGAGCGTATTCAAAAAGTGTTAGAGATACTCTTGAAGAAATAAAATTAATTGAACTTGAAAAAGGAACAAAAATAAAACTAGAAATAAGTTATGAAGAACAAAAAAATATAGATTACATTTTAAAAAATTCAACTATTACCAATAAAGATTTTACAAATAAAATTATATATGAAGTTTTAATAAATAATAAAACTTTAGAAAAATTAAATAATTATAACTACCAAGTAATTGAAAATACATACATAGAAAAAAAGGATGATTAATCCTTTTTATATTGTCTCATAAAATTATCTATTGAAGAAATCTCATCAAGTTTACCAGTATCAATAATATCTTTCATATCATCATAACTTACTACATTATAATCTAAATATAATTTAACTATTTCTAAATTAATTAAAGAAGTATTAGTATTTTTATTATTAATCTTATCTGTAATATCATAAGTATCAACAATAACATTATCGATTTTACCTAAACTATTAGAAAGAAATAAAGATGAAGTTACAATCTTTTTGTTTAATAAAGAACTATTAAACAATTCATTATTAGAAAAAGGAATAGATAAAATAATTAATAAAATAAAAATAATTATATACCCTTCAAACAGTCCTGCTACCCCACCCAATATTTTAGATGGAAATTTTAATATAATTGATAAATCAACTATTTTTTGTAAAATACCAGTTAACTTTAAAACAATACCATATATACCAAATAAAAATCCCGCAATTATAACAAAAGCAATTAATTGATATAAAAATATATTTAAAGAAACCAAACCATCTAATTTAAAAAAAGGTAATATCTTACATAAAATAAGTCCCAGTCCATCTTTTAAATTAAAAGATATAATATAAATAATAATAGTACCAAAAAGCATAACTGCTTCTTTTAAAATACCCCTTATATATCCACTTACAAAAGAAAGTCCTAAAAGTAAAATAATAACTACATCAACAATATTCATAACTAATCTCCTTATATTTTTATTATAGCATATTTCTCTATTTTAAGTTATAATATTTTTGAGGTGTAATTATGAATGTAGTTATAAAAGTAAATGATGAAATTAAGAAAAAAATGATTGAATATTATAAAGATAAAAAAAGAGATAAAGTTATCCCCTATGTAGTATTTCAAGCAGATGAGGAAGATACAGTAATTACAATGTATGAATCAGGTAAAGTAATGTTTCAAGGTAAATCAGCAGATGTTGATGCCTCTATGTGGGGAATAGCTATTGAACAAACTAAAGATAAGAAAAATGATACTGAAAAAGAAAGCAAATATCATAATTGTTCATCAGTTGGTAGTGATGAAGTTGGTACAGGTGATTACTTTGGACCAGTAGTTGTTACAGCGGCATACGTAGAAAAAAAAGATGTAGAATTCCTTACTAAATTAGGTGTTGGAGATTCAAAAAAAATTACAGACGAAAAAATATTAAAAATGGCACCTGAGATTGTAAAAACAGTAAAATATAGAAGCATCATTCTAAACAATAGTGAATACAATGAAAAATATACAAAAGATGTAAATATGAATAAAATAAAATCTATTATGCATAATAAAGTACTTTATCAATTAATAACTGAAGAAAAACCAAAATATGATTATATTATAGTAGACGAATTTGCAAGAGAAGCTAGATACTATGGATATTTAAAAGGAATAAAAGATATTCAAAAAGGAATTACTTTTATGACTAAAGCAGAAGATAAAAACTTAGCTGTTGCCTGTGGATCAATCATAAGTAGATATATTTTCTTAAAAGAATTTGATAAATTAAGTGATTCTCTACACATTCCACTTCCAAAAGGTGCTGGAAAAGAAGTAGATAAAATTGGTGAAGAAGTTGTAGAAAAATATGGTGAAGAAAAACTAAAAGAAATCGCCAAATTAAATTTTAAAAATACAGAAAGAATCTTACATACAGTTATATATTAAAAAAAGAATTGAATTTCAATTCTTTTTTATTTTTCCCTTACTCTACTAACAAAACTATACATACCATCATCTTCTAATTTAAATGTATATATGTTTGTTTCTACTTCTTCATTAGATTCATCATATTTATTAGCTTTTTCATATATTTTAATTTCATCATTTTTCATAATAGCTTTTTCAATAGTTAAAGATGTTGAATTTAGACCACAACTTCCTCCACCATCAATACGATATAAAACATATTTATCAATAGATGATACATAATAATAAGCTAAAGTTTTATGATGATTAATAAAAATAGGATAACTTGTATTTAATTTCACATTATTACCAAAAATCTTTTTATAAATTGTTTCAATATATTCTTTTGAATAAATATATTCGAAGTCACTAGAACCTAATGCTTCATTAAAAGCACAAATACTGCGATAACCTTTTATATTTTCAGATTCAACTTCTGATGGTATCTTTTCTGAACAATCAATAGTACTTCTTTCATTTTCAGCTAAATTATTACCAACAATATTCATTTTGATTTGTTCATCCTTTGCAGCAATAAAATCTCCCCCAGAAGTTGAATCATTATACAACCAATCAGCATAACAAGAACCATTCATTGAATTAATACTAACCATATCATATAAATTTTTAACTACTCTAGAATTAATATCAATTTTTTCTTCTTTTATAGTTTCTGTTTCATCTTTATCACTTGATTTTACATCAGATTTCTTTTCTAAACTAGATACTTTACTAGCTATAAAATTTCCACCAAAATAACCAATTATTGCAAATAAAACACATACAATTATTGTAATTATTATAGGTACCTTACTCTTTTTTTCTTTAATCTCTTTTTCCATTTTCTCACTCTCCTATCATAAATATAGCATATAAAAACAAATTATCAACAATAAACAAAAAAAGAACAACTACTATTTGTCATTCTTTTCTGTAAATTTAGAAAATTTAACTATTTCACTATCATCTAAATCAGTTTTATTTAAACTTTCAATTAATTTCTTTTGTTCACGAGATAATTTTTTAGGAGTAATAACCTTAATTATAATATACATATTACCTTTACTATGACTATTCTTATTATCTATTCCTTTTCCTCTAATTCTTTGTTTATCACCAGAATCACTTCCTGCAGGAACTGTTAATTTAACATTCCCATAAAGAGTTGGAATAACTTTTTTAGTACCTAAAATAGCTTCTGTTATTGTAATAGGCACTTCAAGATAAATATCATCACCATCTCTAACAAAATAATCATGTTCTCCTACCATAAACTCTAAATATAAATCACCATTAGGCCCACCATTTGTTCCAGGATTACCTTTACCAGAAACCCTTAATCTGTCTCCAGTATTAATCCCTGCTGGAACATTAACCGTAATAGTTTTATTCTTTTTAACTTTACCTTTTCCATTACATGTAGAACAACGTTTTTTGAATGTTTTACCACGACCATTACATTCAGGACATGTTGTCTTAGATACAAAAGATCCTAAAATAGTATGTTGTTCAGTAGTAACAGTTCCGCTACCATGACATCTGTCACATGTTGTAGCATCATGCCCACCTTCACCATCACAGTCATCACAATCTTCCACTACATCTAAATTAATATCTTTTTCAATACCAAAGGCAGCATCCATAAAATCAATATCAATTCTCATTAGTAAATCAGATCCACGTGTTGCACGGTTTCTTCCAGATGAAGAAGATCCACCTCCAAATCCAGAAAAACCTCCTCCAAAAATATTATCAAAAATATCTCCAAAATCGAAATCACTAGCATCAAATCCTTGAGCACCACCGAATCCACCAAATCCAGAAGCCCCAGAATTATTTACTCCTGCGTGACCATATTGATCATACATCTTCCTTTTAGATTCATCAGATAAAACAGAATAAGCTTCCTGTGCTTCTTTAAATTTTTCTGCAGCTTCAGGATTATCTTTATTTAAATCCGGATGAAATTCTTTCGCTTTCTTTCTAAATGCAGATTTAATTTCAGCTTCAGTTGCTCCCTTAGAAACACCTAAAACATCATAATAATCACGTTTGTCAGCCATTTAAATCACTTCCTTTATACTTCTTTATAAAGCTTCTTAAATTCCTCAATATAATAATTAAATTTATCCATTGCCTCATTAATAACTTCTTTTTTGCTTAAATCAACATCAACTATTTTTAATTCATCTAATGGATCCATACTACCACCACTACTTAAAAATTTAATATATTTATCTAAATAATTTTTATCTTTTAAAATATTATTAGCAATATAAGTTGACGCAGCAAGACTAGTTGCGTATTTATAAACATAGAATCCATAATAGAAATGAGGAATTCTCATCCATTCATATTTTATTTCTTCATCCATATAAACATTATCTCCAAAATATTTTTTACAAAGATTATAGTATTCATCTTCTAAAATATCATGAGTTAAAGCTTTATCATTTTCCCTTAGAGAATAAATATTTCTTTCAAATTCAGCAAACATAGTTTGTCTAACTACAGTAGCATAATATAGTTTAATTAAATTATCTAAAATAGATAGTTTTTCTTTTTTATCAGTACTTGTTTCTAATAAATAATTATTAAGTAATAATTCATTAGTAGTAGAAGCAACCTCTGCAACAAATATCTTATAATCAGCATATAATCTATCATTATTTTCTTTTGAATAATATGAATGCATTGAGTGGCCTAACTCATGAGCAAGTGTTGAAACATCATTTAATTTACCTTCATAATTTAATAAGATATAAGGAACAGTATCAAAGCATCCAGCAGAATAAGCTCCACCTCTTTTGCCTTTACTATTATATACATCAATCCATTTATTATTAAATGCCTCTTTTAATTTTTCTTGATAATCATTACCTAATACCGATAAAGCTTTTAAAACCATATCTTTAGCAGCTTTATATGAATAATCTTTTTCATAAGAATCAATTAAAGGAGTATAAATATCATATCTATGTAATTCAGAAACTCCTAAAACACTTTGAATCATTTCAAAATAATTATTAATTACATCACGTCTATTAGAAACTGTATCAATTAAATTATTATAAATACTAATATCAATCTTATCTGGGAATAAATATCTTTCAATAGATGATGAATATCCTCTTATTTTAGAAATTGCTATATCAGTATTAACATGACCAGTATAAATAGATGTAATTGTATTTTTATATTTTTCATAAGTATTAAATAAAGCCTTAAAAGCATCTATTCTCACTCTTTGATCTTTACTTCTAATAAATATTGAAAAATTACTTTCTGTAAGTTCTACATCATTATTATTTTCATCTTTTATAATAGGAAAAGTAATATCCGTATCAGTTAAAGAACAATAAGAATTATCAGAGGCAGATAAAGAAGTGTTTAAAATAGCTAACATATTTTCTTTATCTTTATCTAATGTATATGGTTTAAATCTTAATAATTCTTCAAAGTTTCTTCTATACTTTTCTAAGTCTTTATCTTTTAGAAATTCATTAATTATTTTATCAGAGTTTTCATAAAACGAAGGTAAAACAAAAGATGTAGCTTCTAAATACTTGTTGTAAATATCTTCTGCTTCATGACTCATTCTTTGATATTTTACATTAGTTGTATCTTCATCATTTTTTCTACTACTATAACTAGATATTAAATTAAATAATTTTTCTACTTCTTCATCAAGTTTTAAATAACTTTTAAAATTATCAATATTTGAAACTAAAGTATCTTTATATTTTTCATATTCCAAAATCATTCTATTTAATTTATCTAAATCTTTATAAAAATTTTCATCACTTTTATAAATAAGAGTTAAATCCCATTTATATTCATCACTAATTTCACTTCTAAGTTTTTGCTTTTCCATTTATTCTCCTTAGTAAAGACAAAGTTCTAGTAACCTAGAACTTCTCTTCAATTATTATTTTTCTTCATAATCTGCATCAGCTACATCTTTATCTTTTTTAGACTTTTTATCTTTCTTAGCTTTTTTATCTTCTTTTTCTTCTTTTTCGCTAGATTCAGCTCTTTCTTTATTTACTTGTTCATAAACTTTAGCAGCAAGAGCCATAGCTTTTTCACTTAATTTATCTTTCTTAGATTTAATATCTTCAATATCTTCTTTAGATAAAGCATCTTTTAAATCTTTAATTAAATCTTCTACTTCTTCTTTTTCTTTCTTATCAACTTTATCTCCTAAATCTTTAATAGATTTTTCAGTTTGGAAAATCATTTGTTCAGCTTCATTTCTAACTTCAGCTTCTTCTTTTTTAGCATCATCTTTAGCTTTGTTTTCTTCAGCTTCTTTCATCATTTTCTCTACTTCTTCGTCAGATAAAGTAGTGTTAGATGTAATTGTAATAGATTGTTCTTTATTAGTTCCA